>CACIRZ010000027.1 GCA_902589185.1 uncultured SAR116 cluster alpha proteobacterium | reverse complement strand
TTCCCATTCAGGATTTTTTGGTTGTATTGCTTTACTCTTTAGCTTTTCATGAAGACTTATTCTGTAAGTTTTGTCTTTAACAACCTTGTCAATCCATTCTGGTAACCTGTTTTCTTCAATACCTAAACTATAAATTAAATATAATAATGCCTTTTTTTCACTAGTACTTTTTAATGTCATATTCTTAGCATTAATTTCGGATAACCTTTTAGGTTTATTGTCGTTAAATGGGAAAACACCTGCAATTGAGATATATCCATATACTTGTTTTGTATATTCAAAATCTTTTATTTTAACAGTGTCTAACTTTAACTTTACAAAACTGTATGCAACTCCTAACGCTTCACTTAAATGCATAATTTCTAATTGTTCTTCATTAAGCCATAATACATTAAGATCTACTTCAGTTCCTTTGCTTGGCCATTGGGTGGCTGGCATTGATCCATAGGCTGACAAAGACGCTGCATACACTATATCAGAATCTATTAAAATAGCAGGCGTGACACAAATATCCTGATTTAATGAAAATTTTCTTTTTAATTGATATGGTGATCTATTAGAACCAACTGATAATATTGGTATTCTATTATTAAGGTCATCACAAATGCCTTTAATAAATTCACCTTTATAAAATGAAAAAGAATAATTGGGTGCAAAATATGGATAGTTTATAGCTCTATCAAATGACGAAAAATTAGGAAATAATTCTTCAGTAACTTTTTGATTATTATATTTCATTACAAAACATATTTCTATAAACCCAGAGTTTCATCATAACCTAGAGCAATATTCATAGATTGAATAGCAGCACCAGAAGCACCCTTTCCTAAATTATCTAATCTTGAGGAAATAATTAACTGATCATTATAATCATTCCCAAAAATACTGATATCAAGATAATTTGTTCCTACTAAATTATCTGGCCTAAAATATCCTTTATCGCTAACACCTTCATCTTTTTTTAAAATTTTAATAAAGTTTGCTCCTGAGTAAAATTCTTCCATTAAGTATTGAATCTTTTTAGTATCCATTTTGTCATTAAACCAAGAAAAATGCAGTGGTATAGAAACAATCATACCTTGAATAAAATCACCAACCGATGGACTAAAAATTGGTGTTTGCTCAAGCTTATTATGATAAATTATTTCTGGTAAGTGTTTGTGGTTTAATTTAAGTCCATAATTAAAAAAAGGTTCATGATCTTTTTCCTTAAAATAATTAATCATAGATTTTCCGCCACCTGAATAACCACTAACAGCATTTATGATAATTGGGATATTTTTGCTTAAAATACCTTTTGAAATCAGAGGTTTGAGAATAACATTGGCCCCTGTAGAATAACATCCAGGTGATGCAATACGTTTTGAATTTTCAATACTTTTTCTGTAATTCTCTCCTAGCTCAGGAAGTCCATATGACCATTTTGGGTTAGTTCTATGAGCTGTAGAAGCATCAATAATTATTGGAGATTTATCTCCAAGTTCATCAGCGATTTGGACAGTTTCAATAGATATTTCATCAGGTAAACACAAAAATGTTACATCCGATTTTGCTAACATTTCTTTTTTATAAGAAATATCTTTTCTTTTAGATTGATCAACTGACATTATATTAACATTTGGATGCTTACTTAACTTTTCATGAACTTGCAAACCTGTGGTGCCAGTTTCTCCATCAATAAAAATATCCTTTTTCATATTTACCTATTATATATTTATAAAGTTGCAACAATTAAGACAGTATATTAATAAAACATATATAAATCTTTTGTAAATTCTCTTTTTCATAGGAACAACATTTAAATGTCTACAAAAAAACTTAATGATAAGGATATTATGAACCTTCTTATTGACACAGCTGTTGCAAATGGCGCAACTAGTGCGGACTGTGTTTTATCAAGAAGTAGAGGTGTTTCGATTACCAGAAGGTTAGGTAAAGATGAAAACATTCAAAGGTATGAAGACTTTGACACTGGTTTAAGAGTATTTGTTGGTAATAAAATTTCATCAGTTTCAACTAATGAAAATTCTGAAAAAGCACTGAGAGAGGTTGCAAAAAGAGCTGTGGAAATGGCTAAAATTGCTCCAGAAGATGAATATAGCTTTATTGCAAGTAAAGAGTTACTTCAAAACTTCCCAATTCAAGAAGGTATTTTTATTGATAGTTATGATTCTGTAGAACCAAGTGTTGATTTAATTAGAGATAGGGCTTCAGAAGTTGAAGATATCGCTTTAAGTGTAAAAGGTATTACTAATAGTGACGGTGCAGATTCATCATGGGGCGAAGGAGAAACACTCTTAATGACATCTAATGGTTTTTTCGGTTCATCAAAAAAATCTAATCACAGCGTGTCAGTAGTTGTTATTGCTGAAAAAAATGGAAAAATGGAGAGAGACTATGATTTCTCTTCAAAAGTATATGGTGAGGATCTAAAAGACGGTGAAAAAATTGGTCGTGAAGCTGCAAAGAAAACATTGGCCAGGATTGGTGCTAAAAAACCAGTTACTGGACAATATCCAGTTATTTTCGATCCAAGGGTATCTAGGTCAATAGCAAGTCACTTTGCATCAGCTATAAATGGATCATCAATAGCACGTAAAACTAGTTTTTTAAAAGATTCTTTAAATGATAAAATTGCAAATGAATCTGTTACTTTAATTGATGATCCTTTTCTTATAAGAGGTTTAGGTTCAAGATTATTTGATGCAGAAGGTCTAGGTACTTCCAAGCATGTTCTAATTAAGGATGGAGTGCTTGAAAATTGGTTATTAGATTTGTCATCTTCAAGGCAATTAAATTTATTACCAACTGCTAATGCAAAAAGAGGTATTAGCGGTCCTCCTGCACCAGGCATAACTAATCTGTTTCTATTACCCGGTGAAGCTTCACCTGAAAGTATTATTTCTAGTATAAGTAATGGCTTTTATGTAACTGATATGATTGGGAGTAGTGTATCTATGGTTACTGGTGATTATAGCCGTGGTGCTAGTGGTTTTTGGATAAAGAATGGTGTATTATCAACTCCCATTACAGAAGCAACTATAGCAGGTAATCTTAAGGATATGTTTATGACACTCAAACCTGCTAATGATCTTGATTTTTCACATTCCATAAATTGTCCAACTCTATTAATAGAGGATATGACAATTGCAGGTAATTAATTGATAAACAAATCAGATAAAATAAAATTTAACAGAATTTTAGCTTGGTTCGAAATGATTGTGAAAGATCATGGATTTTTAAGATTTTGTTATCACAATTTTCATCAAGTTGATGAAAAACTGTATAGGTCAAATATGCCTACACCCCTAAGAATAAAACAATATAGTAAACTTGGAATAAAAACCATTATAAATCTTAGAGGCGTTAGAAAAGATGGTGGCTGGTTGTTAGAAAACGAGGCTTGCAAAAAATACAATATAAAATTAATAGATTTTAGAGCAAGATCTCGTGCTGCTCCAGAAAAAGATATGATATTTAAAGCTGAAAAATTATTTAAATCTATTGATTATCCAGCTTTAATACATTGCAAATCTGGTGCTGACAGAGCTGGTATAATGTGCGCTTTATACATGCTAATTTACAAAAAAGAACACCCTCATATTGCTAAAAAACAACTATCTTGGAAGTATCTTCACGTGAAATGGGCCAAACCAGGTGTATTAGATAGTTTTGTTGAAGAATATGCAAAACAATATAAACAAAATAAAATGAAGTTAATAGACTGGGTCAAAGAAAAGTATAATCCAGAAAAATTAGAGAGTAAATTTCGATCTGTTTGGTGGGTAAATAGATTATTAGATGATTTTTTGAAAAGAGAATAATTTTTTCTTAAGTGCGTAAATTATAAAGTTTTTTGTAATAATTAGAACTTTTAATTAATTCCTTATGTCTTCCTATACCTACAATTTTACCCTTGTTGAATAAAATTATTTGATCTGAATTCACTATTGTTGAAAGTTTATGCGCAATAGTGATTGTCGTCTTATTCTTTGTTAGTGTTTCAAGTGTTTTATTAATTTCGCTCTCAGTTTCAGAATCAAGTGAGCTTGTTGCCTCGTCTAGAAGTAAGATCGGAGCGTCTTTTAGAATGGCTCTAGCAATTGATAAACGCTGTTTTTGCCCTCCAGATAATGTATTACCGCCTTCTCCAACAACTGTATCATAACCATCTAAAGAATTAGTTATAAATTCGTGTATATCTGCATTCATTGCTGCTTTTTTGATTTTATGGTCTGAAGCATCTAAGTTACCAAATCTAATATTATCCATAAAACTTTTATTATAAATTATAGTTTCTTGGCTAACCAATGAAATATTGTTTCGAAGTGAATTTAAACTAATATCCTTTATGTTTTCTTCATTAATTAAAATTTGCCCGTGTATTGGGTCATAAAATCTTGAAATTAAATTAATAATTGTTGATTTTCCAGAACCACTTTGCCCTACCAGTGCAACTTTTGATCCTGAATTAACGACAAAGTTAATGTTATCTAAAACCTTGTTCTTTTTTTTATATGCAAAACTGACTGCTTTAAATGTTATTTTTGGTGGTTTGTTTTTTACTATTTTTAAATTTGGAGCAGAAGGTGAACTAATAACTTTTGGAGTAATTTTTAATTGTGTGTAAATCCTTCCTAGAGCAGAAACAGCTTCTTGAAAAACAGTATTGAATGTTCCCAAAGCTCTAGCTGGTTGTGCAATCATTAACAATGCCGTTACATAACCCACTACACTTCCAGGAGACAATTCGCTTATTGATACCCGGTAGCATGCAAAACCAATTACACTAGCTGCTGCAACTCCACCTAAAATTTCTAATATAGGCAAAACTTTTGCCCTACCAATTACTAAACTGAACATTTTTTTAAATAACGAGTTTAGAACATCTTTGGATCTATTAATTTCCATATTCTCTAAATTATACGATTTTACCATTCTTATGCCTTGAATCATCTCAGTAAGCGTAGAAGTAACTATTTCCATTTGTTCTTGAAGAGATGTTGCTATTATCTTTTGTTTTTTTCCAATCCTAACAATAGGTCTCAATGCTAGTGGGTAAATTACTATAACTAATATTGATAAAAGCCAATCTAACCAAATTAGATAAACTAATAATGCTATAACTGTAAAAGTATCCCTAACTAAATTATTTATAGTTCTCTCAAAACCATCTCTAATTAAAATAACATCATTCATTATTCTAGAAACATGATTGCCCGAAGATAATTTATTTAATTCATCCAAATCGGCAGTTATTAATTGTTTAGTTAGTTTTTTTTGTATGTCTACCGAGATTGATAATGAGATTTTAGAAACTTGACGTATTTGGAAAAACATTGCAATACCTCTAACAATTGCAACAAAAGCAATAATAAAAGGGAAAATAATCCAGTTACTATTATCGTCTAGTAATCCATCGAAAACCATTTGTATTAAGTAAGGATAGATTGAAGCAGTAGAAGCAACAACAACCAATAATATAAAAGCCAAAATTATATCAGTCTTATAATTGCATACAAAATCATTCCAAAATTCTCTAATTAAACTTTTATTTTTGTTTGTTATCATTTGGTTAGTGTTCATATCAATCCAATTACTATATCACTTATTTTAATCTATAATAATAATTATATGTATAGATAGTTATTTTGTTTTATGTAAATTTAATTTAATACTCAATTTTAAGTAAGTGCAGTAATTTGGATTTTTAAATGCGTATTTTAAAACGATTTAGTAAAACTAGTACCGGTCAAAAACTAATTGGTTTTATCTTTTATTTTATCACAAAATTAATTTCACACTCAATTAGATGGGAATATTTTGAGCAAAGCAAAAAATCTAAAATTTTTGATAATAAACATAAATACATTTTTTGTTGCTGGCATAATAAGTTATTTTTAGGGCCTCATCTTTTGCCAAGAAATAGAGTAATTAATGCTCTCCAGTCCAGTCATTCTGATGGAATGATTACCTCTCTAGCATTTCAATATCTTGGAATGAATGTAATACTAGGCTCCTCAAAAAAAGGAGGAATGCAGGCATTTAGGAAAATGGTAAAATGTTTACAATTTGGTGAAAGTATAGCGATTACACCAGATGGTCCAAAAGGACCTAAAGAAAAAGTAAAGGAAGGCATAATAAAACTAGCACAAATGACAAATACACCTATTATTCCTTTGGTGTGGGCTACTAGAAAATATAAAATAATTAATTCTTGGGATAATTTTGTTTTACCATATCCATTTTCAAAAGGAATATATAGTTTTGGGAAACCAATATATATAGAAAAAAAAATAAATATAAATAAATTTGAGCTTGAACGGCAAAATCTTGAAAATGAAATCAAAAGACTTACTAAATTATTAGAAAGCAAATTAAATCAAACCTTATAATTAATTTAGGGACTTACAATGACACTATCTACATATAATTTTTTATGGGGAATATTAAAATTATTTTTGTCAAGTTATCTAGTAAGACGTCAAAAAAAAGGTAAGGAAGATAAATATAGACTTAATGAAAGGTATGGAATTTCAAAAAAATTGCGACCAGATGGTACCATTGTTTGGTTACATGGAACAAGTGTTGGTGAGTCTGTTGCAGCCTTAGCGCTCGCTAATTCAATGAAAAAAAATGGTTTTGGTAAAAATAAAAATGAGTTTTTTTTATTAACAACTAACACTACGTCTGCTGCCAAATTAATAAAAGATAAAATAAAAAAAGGTTTACCTGCGATTCATCAATATCATCCTTATGATCATCCTAAATTTGTTTCAAAATTTTTAGATCAATGGAAACCTAATATGGCTGTTTTTATGGAATCAGATTTCTGGCCAAATTTAATATATTTAACTGCAAATTCTAATATTCCAACTATTCTAGCATCTTCACAAATGTCAGATAAATCTGCTCGTTTTTGGACAGGATTAGGTTACTTTTTGGCAAAAAAAATTTTTAGTAAAGTTGATCATGTTTTAGCTGTTGATCCTAAACAAGAGGCTTTATTTAAGAAACTAGGTGCTAAAAATGTTAAAAGTTTAACAAGTCTTAAATCAATAGCTGAAAAACCCCCTATAGATCAAAATTTTGTATTACAACTAAAAAAGAATATAAATAGAAAAAAAATATTAATTGCTGCCTCAACTCATCCAGGAGAAGAAGAGTTAATGATTAAGTTAGCTGACCTCCTTAGAAAAAAATCTCATGATAATATTTTAATTATAATCGCACCAAGACATATTAATCGAAGCCTAGGAATTCAAAATAGAATAAAAGCTGCTGGGTTCGATATAAAATCAAGAAGCAAAGGCGAGTATCCATCAAAAAATGATATTTTTTATCTATCAGACACAATGGGGGAAATGGGCTCACTAATGGAAATATCGGATTTAGTTTTTGTAGCTGGATCTATGGTGCCTGTTGGAGGTCACAGCCCATCTGAAGCATCTCAATTCGGTAAGCCAGTTATAATGGGTCCACACTCTGAAAAATGTGATGCCCAGATTAAAGATCTGGTTTGGTCTGGAGGTGCTATACAAATAGAAAAAGGCCCAAAAATGAATGAAAATTTTCTTAATAATATTGTTGAGTTAATTAGTAACTCAGAACGCTTAGAGGATATGGGAAGAAATAGTTTAATTGCCTCTGGTTATGCTCAACAACGCGCAGATGAAGCAAGTATAAATTTGATTGAACTATTAAAAACATACAGAAATACAAATGTTGCTTAAAATGTTTAGAACACCTGAATTTTGGTATAAAAAAAATATTATATCAAAATTACTAATTATACTTCTTTATCCATTTTCTATTTTGTGGACTTTTGTTGATGAGTTTAAAAGACATTTCTCAAAAACTTATAAATCTAAATTAAAGGTAGTTTGCGTAGGCAATCTGACTATTGGAGGAACAGGCAAAACACCTTTTTCTATTTATACCTTTAAAGTTTTAAAAAATTTGGGTTATAATCCAGTTTTTTTAACTAGAGGTTATGGTGGTTTAAAAAAAGGGCCAATAGAAGTTAATAATTCACACCATTTTCAAGATGTTGGGGATGAATCAATATTATTAAGCAAGGTTGGTACCACAATTGTTTCTAGAAACAGATCCTTAGGAGCTAAATTTATTGAAAAACATAAGGATAAATTCAACATAATAATAATGGACGATGGTTTACAAAATTATCAATTAAAACAAGATATAAAATTTTTACTAGTTGATAAAAAACTAAAGCTAGGCAATGGTTATTGTTTGCCCGCAGGGCCATTAAGGCAGCCTATTGAACGTGGTCTTAACGATATTGATAAAATAATATTAACAGGAGAGAGCGACAAGAACGAAGAAGATTTGTTTAAGTCTTTTAACATTCCAGTAATTAAATCAAATATTAAGACAACTAATCTACCAAAAATAAAAAAAGAAAAATTACTAGCTTTTTGTGGCCTAGCTAATCCTAATAAGTTTTTTGACACACTTAAAAAAAATGGATATGAGATTTCATCCATAAGCAAATTTCCTGATCACTATGCTTACAAAAAAAATGATATTAACAATTTAATTTTTGATGCAAATGACTTAAACCTAAAGCTCATTACTACTGAAAAGGATTACATTAAAATTTCAGAAAACAAAGACCAAATATATTTTTTACCAATTGAATTGGAATTATGTGTAAAAGATAAATTAAATTTTGAGTTATTTCTGCAGGATAAACTAAATGCCTGACCCCTTAAGTTTTAGAATTAAAAAGCATTTTGATAGGTACATACATGATCCAATAGCGGCGATTATGGCTATTCCATTATTTTTAATACTTAAACTTTTACCATATAAATTTTCATCTTACTTGTGTGGAGCATTAGTGTATTTAATTGCTCCACTTACTTCTTATAACAAACGCGTTAAAAGACATTTAAAAATTGTTTTCCCTAATAAGTCTAAAAAAGAGATAAATCAACTTACATCACAACATTGGTTTATGCTTGGACAAACAATTGGTGAAATGCCACATATCAATAATTTGATTAGATTAGGTAATTTAGAAACTGAAGGTTTAGAAAGAATTAAAAAAGGTCCTGCCATTCTTGTAGGAGCACATATGGGTAATTGGGAATTTCTTTTAAGAGTTGGAGATCTCGCCGAAAGACGTGCTGGGTATGTTTTTAGACCTATAAATAATTGGATATTAAATAAAATACAGATTTACAGAAATAAAGATGCTCATGCTGACTTTTATAGAAAAGGTCGCCTTGCAGCTATAGGCATGGCTAGTAAACTTAAAAATGGTGAAGTTGTTGGACTAACAGGAGATCAACTTTTAAGAGAAGGTATTATGGTTCCTTTTTTTGGAATTAAAACACCTACACCTCAGGCTGCTGCAGTTATGGCTTTAAAATGGAATGTTCCAATTTATATGGTTAGAGTAGAACGTTTTAAAGGTATAAAGTTTAAATTAAGTGTTGAGGATAAACTTAAATTTCCAAAACATTTAGATAAAGATAAAGCTATATACGAAATTACTAGATTAATTTCTAAAAGGATTGAAGAATGGATTATAGATAGACCAGAACAATGGCTTTGGGCTCACAGACGGTGGGGCAAATAGATTGATATTATGTTCACTGGTAATGCAACACTCTGCACAGGGGTATGGCTAGATATTTACATTTAATATGCTAAACAGAGGGTGTTATCTAATTAAAAATTATGAATTACACACGAAACCAGTTGTCATATTCTAAGTAAATTACTGTAACTGCTATAATTACGTAAGCACAAATATACCATTTAAATATATAAGAATGTGGTTTACCGTCTTTTTTCATTTCTTTTCCATTTATTAACTAAAATATGTAGTTTAATCCCTTTAAAAAAAACCAAAATATAGCAAAAATTACATGAACAGCTAAAGATATGAAGATTGCTTTAAATAATTTATTATTTCCATCATCCCACCAACTCGTAAAAAGATAAATTAATTTTTTAAATTTATTTTCTCCATCATTCCACCATTGGTCAAAATTATTTGTAATTTTTTTTGTCATCTCATTTAACTATAAAATTGTATCCCATATTAGGATTAGTTAATATTGAAGGAGATATATAAAAAAAAATATAACCTTTTAACAAAATAAAAAAAAATGTCACAAATAGAAATAGCTTTAGTTCTTTTCTCATATTTAAATTTACCACATTTAATTCTTATATAAAATATTTTATATCTTTAATTTAATCTCATCTACATATGGGTTTGATTACATTAAAAGTTTGTAATAGTTTTTCATTTGGTCCTGCCTGAAAGCAAACATTAAAATACGTTTCTTAAAAGACATTTAGGTTGACTGAAGCACATTATATGATTCGCTCCAATTACGTCTAGTATAAGTAAATATAAAACTTATTTATCTAATTGCGCTGTTCTAATTTCATCTGAAAACTTAATTTTTACATCAGCGTTTTTTGGAGCCTCACTGCTAAGTTTAATTGGTTTACCTTTATTATTCATAACAAGAGAAAATCCTCTATCTAGAACTCTATTGAAGCTTGAAGCCTCAAGTAACTTAACTAATGAATTTAATTTTACTTCTTTTCTATTTATTATATTTTGAAGATAATTTTGAAATTTTGTCTCTAATAGTTGTTGTTTTGAAACTAAATTACTTATCAAAACTTTTGGGGGCATTAATCTTTGTGATTGTTGAATGATTTTATTTTTTTTCTCTACAAAAATATCTTTAAATAAATTTTCAAAATCTCTGTAAATGTAATCTAACTTTTGAGTTTTATTATCAAAAATCTGATCTGTCTTACCTAACAATTTAATTAAACTATTAAGACGATCTTTATTGTTTTTCAACTTATTATTAAAGGATGTTTTGAATCTAAAATTTAATTCGTCAATTCTTGCTATTAATTCGTACCTTACAGGAACTGCCTTTTCTGCAGCTGCAGATGGTGTCGGAACTCTTAAGTCAGATACAAAGTCGATCAATGTTGTATCAGTTTCATGACCAACAGCTGATATCACCGGTACAGAACTTTTAAATACTGATCTTACAACAATCTCGTCATTAAATGACCATAAATCTTCTAGGCTACCACCACCTCTTGCGACAATAAGCAAGTCAGGTTTTTTAATAGCTGTTTCATCTGTAAATTGATTAAATTTATCAATTGCATTTGAAATCTGCTTTGCAGACCCTTCACCTTGGACAGCTACTGGCCACAAATAAACATGAGAAGGGAAACGATCAGATAATCTATGAAGGATATCTCTAATAACAGCGCCTGATGGACTAGTAATAACACCTATAATTTTAGGAAGGTAAGGTATTGGCTTTTTAAACTCTTGATTAAACAATCCTTCTTTAAGAAGTTTTCTTCTTCTATCCTCAAGCATTTTTAGAAGTGCACCCTCTCCTGCCACTTCCATACTTTCTACAATAATTTGATATTTAGATTGCCCTGCAAAAGTGGTTACTTTCCCAGTACAAATTACTTCAATACCTTCTTCTGGCTTTATTGACAACTTAGGTAAAGTATATTTCCAAATTATTGCGGAAATTGTACCGTCTTTATCTTTTAGGGTAAAATAAACATGCCCTGACCCTGGGAAGGAAGGACGAGAAATTTCACCCCTAATACGAACATAACTAAAGTTTGTTTCAACTAATTTTTTAATTACATGTGAAAATTCGCTTACAGAATACACAGGATTATTTGTATTAGTATTCATAAGATTACATTAAGATTTCTATTTATCATGAATTAATAATATGGCATATTTCAGAAAATCTAAAGCCTTTTGGAGTAATATATTTATGAATATTTTGGTAGTAGGTGGAGGTGGTAGAGAACATGCTATTGCTGTAAATTTATCAAAGTCACCTTTAACAACAAGACTAATTGTTGCTCCAGGAAATCCTGGGATTGAAACATTTGCTGAATGCCACCCAATAGCCGCTGACGATATACCTGGGCAATGCAAGTTGGCACAAGATATTAAGGCAGATATTGTTTTTATAGGACCCGAAATACCATTAGTCCTGGGTTTAAAAGATGAATTATCAAAATTAGGAATAAGTGCGTTTGGGCCTTCAAAAAAAGCTGCTCAATTAGAGGGTTCAAAAACTTTTTCTAGAAATTTTTGTAAAAGACATAATATTCCACAACCAGAATTTAAATATTGTACAGATATCGAGACTGCAAAAAAGCAAATTGAACTTTTAAATGGCTATTGCGTTGTAAAAGCGGATGGTCTTGCTGCTGGGAAAGGTGTTGTTGTATGTGACACTGTGGATCAAGCAATAATCGCATCACGAGATATGTTAGAAAAAAATAAGTTTGGTGATGCAGGAAATTTAATTTTAATAGAAGAAAGAATAAATGGTATTGAAGCGAGCGTTTTTGCAGTTTCAGATGGGAATAATGCAGTTTTAATTGGAACGGCTCAAGATCACAAAAGGGCCTATGATAATGATGAGGGGCCAAATACTGGTGGAATGGGAGCTATTTCTCCTGCTCCTGCATTAAATCAAAATTTAAATAAAGAAATATTTAATAATATTATTTCACCTACAATTAATGGTATGAAATTAGAGGGATATCCTTATGAGGGGATTTTATATGCTGGAATAATGATTACAGAAAAAGGACCCAAGGTAATTGAATTTAATTGCAGATTTGGAGATCCTGAAACACAGGTTGTGCTTCCACGTTTGAAAACAGATTTAGTAAGTATCGTTCAAAAAACAATTAAGAAAAATCTTAAGAATATTACTATTGATTTAATTCCGGAAAATGCAATTACTGTTGTAATAGCAAGTAAGGGATATCCTGGTGAATTTGAAAAAGGAGTTTTATTACCATCGCTTAAAAATTTTAATGATAGAAATGAAATATTTGTGTTCCATTCAGGTACTTCCAAAGATAAAAATGAAAACCTTATTTCAAATGGCGGAAGAGTTTTATCAATATCATCTATTGGAGACAATGTTCAAGATTGCAGGAAAAAAGCATATGATGTTGTAGAAGCTATAAATTGGGAACAAGGTTTTTATAGGAAAGATATTGGTAAACTTTAAAATTATCTTATTTCTTTAAAAAATTCTTTTATTAATTTTTCGGACTTATTTACAGAAAATCCTGAGTAAACTTCTAATTTGGCTTTAGATGTGTAATTTGAGAACATTCTAATTCCATTATCAATAGCCCCACCTTTTTTGTCTTCTGCACCATAATATAAACGTCTTATTCTTGTTTTCTCAATAATACTTGCACACATCATGCAAGGTTCTAAAGTAACCCAAATATCATAATTATTTAAATATCTGTTTCCTGTAATTTTAAGAGCTTTTTCTATTACTAGCTTTTCTGCGTGGCTTGTCGCATCATTTCTAGTTTCTACTAAGTTATGTGCCTTAGCTATAACTTTACCTTTTTTATCTACTATAATTGCTCCAACAGGAACTTCTTGTTTATTTTTTGCTTTAATAGCTTCTTTTATTGCTAATTCCATATAATCAATTTGATGAACCAAATTCTTTTTCCTTGTTATTAGTAATGTTGCTAATACTTATTAAAACCTATAATACAGAACTATGAAAATAACTCACAAAAAAATATATTCCAAAACTATCTGAAAACATGAAACCAGAAATTGAATCATCTAATATAAAGACCAATAGGATAGCAAAGGTCATAGCTAGATCAGGTTTATGTTCTAGAAGAGAAGCTGAACGTTTAATTATAAGCGGTAATGTAAAAGTTAATAATAAAATATTATTAGAATGTGGTGTAAATGTGACTTCAACAGATCAAATCGAGGTAAATAATCAGCCTTTACCAACAAAGATTGCAACTAAGTTGTGGCTTTACAATAAACAAAGAGGATATTTAGTAACAAACAATGATCCAGAAGGCAGACCTACAATTTTTGATCATTTAAAGGAAAAATTAGATACTAGGTTTATTTCTGTTGGTCGTTTAGATATGGACTCAGAAGGTTTATTATTGCTTACTAATGACGGTGATTTAGCAAGAAAACTTGAATTACCATCGACTGGCTGGCTTCGAAAATACAGAGTTAGAGTCCATGGTTATGTAATTAAAAAAGATCTAGAATTGCTTAAAAATGGGATCACTGTAGATGGCATTAGATATGGCAAAATAGATGCTAGACTAGATAAACAACAAGGTAGTAATGCTTGGCTCACTTTGGGTATAAGAGAGGGAAAAAACAGAGAAGTTAGAAGAGTTATGAGCCATCTTGGATATAATGTTAATCGTTTAATAAGAATTTCCTTTGGCCCATTTCAAATTAAAAATCTTACTTCTGGAGAGATAGAAGAAGTAAAAAACAAAATCCTTAAAAATCAATTAGAGTTTTCAAAGCCTAAGAATAAAAATAGAAAATAGTTTTCAAAATTAAGATTATGTTATGAGAGTAATAGGTGGTAAATACAAAGGTTTAAAGCTTCTACCGCCAGAAGGCACTAAAATTAGACCAACATCTGATAGATTGAAAGAATCTCTTTTTGCAATTATTACATCAAATAAGTATAAGATAAATATTGATAGTTGCAACGTTCTTGATATTTGTAGTGGAACTGGATCATTAGGGATTGAATCCCTTTCTAGGGGAGCTATTTCGGTTTATTTTATAGATAAAGATCATAGATCTATAAATTTAATTTATAAAAATATTTCAAAATTAAACATTGATAAAAAATTTCAAAATAAAATTAAAATTATTAAAGATGAGGCAACAAAAGCGCTTAAAAATATAAGTAAAATTTTTCAAATAGTTTTAATAGACCCACCATACAATACAAATATAACTGAGAAATGTTTATTTAAATTAAAAGAATTAAGTTTAATAAATCAAGATAGTTATATTTTTGCTGAGAGTAGTAAAGCAGAAGACTTCAATTATAATGGTTATCAGATTGTGGATATAAAATTGTATGGAAATTCAAAATTAACTATCCTAAGGTTATTAAATTCAAGTTCTATTGAATAGTTTCTCAATATCCTTGAGTGATAGACTAATAGAGGTAGGTCTTCCATGATTACATTGTCCTGAATTTGGTGTTTTTTCCATTTCTCTTAGTAATTGGTTCATTTCAAATTCATTTAAATTACGTCCTGATCTCACTGATCTATGACATGCAATATTACCTAATATAAGATCAATTTTTGCAAGATAAGATGATGGAAGTCCAGTTCCTGACAAATCATCTCCTAAATCAATAATAATTTGTTTAATATCAGCTTCTCCTAACAAAGCTGGAATTTCTCTCACAACAACAGCACCCTCACCGAAAAGTTCTATAACAAAACCTATATCTGCTAACAACTCAATATTTTCTTTTATAATTTCCAGTGGAACTGGCTCAAGATTTATAACTTCAGGAAGTAACAAAATTTGTCTTTCTATTGATTTATTCTGTCTTGCAAATTTCATTTTTTCTAATGTTAATCTTTCGTGTGCAGCATGTTGGTCAATTATCACAATTCCATTGGAATTTTGAGATATAATATAGTTTTTATTAAATTGCCCTAGTGCAGCACCTAAGGGGAAACTCTCATTTTCTCTATAATGCAATGAGTTATTTTTAAACTCATCTTGTTTTAAAGCTTTTTTTAGTGGTTTAACTTCGATATTATTAAAAAATGATTGCTTTTGGTTTTGATTATTATTAGACCCATAAACTTTACTAAGGTTCACATTTTCATTCATGGTGAATTTTTCAATTGCTTCTTTAGAAATTTCACTTGTCGTTTGGAAAAAACTAGAATTCAACTCCCGGCTTATTGAACCTACTAATAAACTCCTAATCAAAGCACTATCTTGAAATCTAACCTCTGTTTTCCCAGGGTGAACATTAACGTCAATAAAATCAGTTGGAACGTCAATAAACAAACAAAAAACCGGAAATCTTCCCTTGGGAAGGGTGTCTCTATAAGCTGATCTTATTGCACCTGAAAGATTTCTATCTTGTATAGATCTTCCGTTTATGAATAAATGTTGTTGACTATAATTTGATTTGTTTAATGTTGGAAGACCTATATATCCATGAATTTTTGCAAATTTTTTAACTGTTATTTGTTTTGAATTTTCAATTTTTATAGCTTCATTAGAAAAACTTGTCCCCATTAAGTTTCTAATCCTATTTAAATACAATCCATCTGATTTGTTTTCAGGTTTAATGTTTAGTAATTCACGTCCGTCAGCTTTAAAACTAAAACCAACAACTGGATTTACTAAAGCCATCTTTAGGATGAGCTGATGACAATAGCTTTTCTCAACTTGAGAAGATTTTAAAAATTTCAACCTTGCAGGGGTTGCAAAAAAAAGCTTTTTTATAGACACCCTTGTTCCTATTTCTAGTGAGGATGGGTAAACCTCGTTAAAATTTCCTGCAATAATATCTAGTGACCAGGCTTGATTTGAGTCAATATATTTTGACTGCAGATTTAATTCACTTACTGCAGCAATTGAGGGAAGTGCCTCTCCTCTAAAACCTAAATATTCTATGTTAGTTAAAGTATTATCTGGCAATTTTGATGTTGCGTGCCGTTCAATGGCTAAAGGAATATGGTCTTTCTGAATCCCAATTCCATTGTCAGATACTGAAATTAAACTTTTGCCTCCATTTTCTATAATAATATCTATTTGGGTCGCATTTGCATCTAAAGAATTTTCAATTAGTTCTTTTAAAGCAGATGAAGGTCTTTCTACAACTTCACCAGCTGCTATCTGGTTAATAAGATTTTGTGGAAGCCTTCTAATTTCCATATTTTTAACCTAATTATTTTATTAGCAAAGGCTTTCCTGAGTTAATATCAACTGCTGGAGAGGGGTTTGAATTAATATCCTGTTTTGATAATTTGTTTTTCTTGATTCTTAAGGCTTCTTTTTTTGAATCAATTATCACTCCTGTTTTTGGAATGTTCCCAAATA
>CACIRZ010000026.1 GCA_902589185.1 uncultured SAR116 cluster alpha proteobacterium | reverse complement strand
CATGGTGATGCACAAATAATGTTCATATTTTTGACAAAACTCTAAAACATTAAAAGTTTAACTTGTTTATAAAATGCTATTACTTTTATGGTTAATTTGAAGGTTGAAATTTTTAATTAAATTCTTCTGAGGTAAATTCATGTAGCACAATACCTCTACTCCCAACCACTTTGTTTACAAAGGTTTTAACTTGAGGTGCATGATATTTATCTAATAGAGTTTGACATGCAACAAATGCCTTTTCGTCTCTATATTCAAATAATATTCCTACCCTTGCAACACCCTCTTTATTCCAAATTCTAGTTAGCACTCTCCTTAACATTCCTGCTTTTTTGAATTCTTCAATAACCTTAGGAGTAAAAATCTCATCTTGCTTTTTAGCATATAATTCAAGTTCATTATCTGTCATGAACTCTCTTGTGGTATAATTTATTAATTTTGATGTTGGCATTAAATAATCCTGTTAATTTTTTATATCAAAGTAAAGTATTTTTATAAGTTATAACATCTTAAAAAAATTTAGACCAAATTTCTAAAATAAAAACATATATGCCATAACCATATAAACTGTAAACACAAAGCTTAAGCATTTTATTTAAAACATCATCTGAAGTATAAACCCATTGATGATATTTGTTTTCTAATCCAAAACTCATATTTTTTCTTTTGTTCCACAAAAGAAACCAATAAGGAATATTTAGTAAAATATAAAAACAAATGGTAATGGTTATTAAACCTAAACCTAAAATTATTCCAGTACTCATTTTTTAAATTCACTCATAGTTAATCTTATAACTGTATTATTTGTCCACCCAATAAAGTTTTGTAGCAAAAACAATATAAATAAACACATTAAAATTAATTCTAACCTAGTCATCTATACCTTAAATTAAATAAATATCAATATGTGAGCCATTTTCAAAACGAACTAAATTTACATTAATTTTTTAATTTAGTTTAATTATAAATAAATAATTGTTAAAGAAAATTCCACCCCATCTGCTACACACCCTAACTATACATGTTTAGCCATATCCCATGTCTCACGCACATGGTTACACTTTAAGTGATACATAATAAGTGTTATTATAGTTAGGTATATTTATACATATCCATGCCAACTTTCCCTATACTAGTAACGGTTAATTTTACTAATGCACATACTGCTACATGAGACTATATTTGTCATAAATGTTTAAGACTTTACGAATAAAATTTGGGTATTATTTAAAAATAATGTATTTAATATTTTATTGAACCGTAGAGGAGATTTTATGAAACCTTCAAAATATATGAGTTATACAAATTCTTATTATTCTAATAAGGATGCTCTGATTTCAGGTGAATCAGAATGGCAAAAGATTGTAAAGAAAAATTTTTTAAAATTTAAAAAAGCAGGTGCAATTAGACAAACTGTAAGTGAAATTAGGAATAAAGAAGAAATAAGAATTAGAGAGATGTGGGAGTATAAAAATGAAGAATCTTTTATCAATTGTCAGAAACTTATTAAAGAAATTGAAGTTGAGTTAAATGAAAAGTATGAACTGAAAACTAAGACGTTTTCTAATAAAGGCGTAATTTTATACGAAAATGATTTTTAATAACCACTTTCATCTGCTGCACATCCTAACTATACATAACAAGCCATACCCCCATGTCCCATGCCCGGGAAGTGTGCAACACTTAAAGTGATACATATAAGTGTTATTAAAGAGAGGTATATTAATACACTTACACACCCACTTACTCTGTACTAATAACAGTTAATTTAACTGATGCACAAACTGATTCACATTTTGTGCGTATTGACATTAACAATGTAATACATAATCTAAGGGTATAGCTTATGTAGCAGTGTGTGTGGTACATTGAATAGGTATAGAACTCTCTCTCAGAGCGCACCATTTAATGTGACCAAGTTGCCCTAAATTTCTGATATATATGCATGTTTTGTAATGTGTACTTGCAGGGTGTACCATTTAAAGGCTTAAAAATTATAAATTTGTAAATTATGTAATAATATTTGCACTTTACCTTTCTCTATTGTTTTGATTTAATAAATATATACTTCAAGGAGTAAAATATTGAATAAAAATTTAATATTAAAAACTGCTTCGGATGTAAATTTATCTATTAAAAGCAATAGCGAATTAAATCAAATTTTTAAAAAAATTGATAAATTTAAACCCAAAAATAATAATGAATTTTTAAAACTAAGTGAAAACGAAACTGATTTATTGAAAACTTCTCAACTTGATTTAAATCAATTAAAAAAAATAAAAATGATAATTCAAATTTTGAGATTAGGTGTGAAGTTATCCAATTTTGAAGATTTGAAAACGTTAAAAGATAAAAAAATTGAAAGTTTAATAGATATAAATGAAAAAACTTTATCAAAAGTTGAAGAAATTTATATCTTAATTGATAATCAAAATGAAATGTTAAATATTTTAAAAAACAAGGACAATAAATCAATTGTTGAACAATACAAATTGATGCCACCAACAACTTTTTTAATATTTTTTTACCTTGGATTTATTATTTTATCTATAATTACATCATATTTAGGTTTTTCTTATTTGTTCTTGAAAGATAAATATAGTTTTCTTACTGAAACATCTGCATTTTGGACAATGCTTACAGGTGGATTGATTTTCATTATTTCAATATACTATTTTTTTCTAAATATTTTTATTAAAATTAAACAGATTAAAGATAAAGATAAAATAATTGACGAATTAGCTTCTAATTATTTTGATAGAAGAGTGAACAAAACTAATCGAAATATTTTTAAATTAAGAAAAAAACTATTTCAAATTGAGAGGAAATCTATAAGAGAAGCATCTATATTAAAATTAAAACAATTTCTTGTAGAAGAAAATAATTTATTAAGTTCTTTAAGAAAAAATTTTATTTTCAATAATAATATTCAATAGATAAGATATAGTAATCTTAACTTTGAGAAAAAAGTTAAGCTAAATATATTTTTTTATTATACATTTTGTTTGAAGCGTTTTAATTAAGAAGAGTTATATGAATATCAGGATATTTACTGACATTTTAATTTTTTTACTTTCTATCTTTGCAATTTTGACAGTTGCATCATTTTATTTTGATGTATATGTCATTTTCCCTTTCACATTAGTTGAGAGTAATGAAATACCATATGAAAACTTACTTGGAATTAGGCTTGCAATATTTGCTACGTTTGGCTTTTATGGAATAATGCATATCTTGCACGGAAGTAAAGAAGTTTATCCAATTCACTTTTTAAAAACATTTTTATTTATGCTTTCAATTATGGGATTATCTGTTTTTATTAAAACAAATGCGGAAGTTTCTCTAAAACAATGGTTAATTATATTATTTTTTTTCTGTGTTGCAATAATTCTTCAAATATCGACTACTTCAAAAATCAGACGTTTTAGCAAATAATGATTAAAATATTTTCATTTTTATTGTTTGTTATAATTTCTAATAACGTAATTGCAATGGTTAAAGATAATGCGTTAATTTGTGATAAAGATAGAAGGGGATATAAATTTATAACTAGGAATGAAGTTGAAATTTTTAGCATTAATTTTAATGAACTAAATATAATTTCAATTAAACATTCATATGAATTAGCTGAAAATGTAATATTTATTCGACGGCCTGTAAAGGAATTTAATAAAGAAAATATAACTAAACCTATGGGATGGATATTCAGAAGAAATCTTGACTATGTATCACTAGATTTTATTAATGGGGACTGGAGAAGAAAGTTTTTATGGAGTTGTGAGATCACTTCATTTAAGGGGTTAGAGGCAAGATTAAAAGATAAACTTGATAAATTTATAAATGCTAGTGAAAAAAAACATTAGTTTTACAATCCCTAAACAACATCAATATTATTCATAAAAATTTTAAACTGAATATGTTGAAATTTTATATTTATTTTTAATTTATTTTCATTATTGATTATAATTAACCTTTGTGATTAAGTTATAAAGGGAGTGTTTATATGTTTTGTGTATTTTTAAATGTTAGATATTCTAATTCTAAATTAATGCATGTTGGTCATCAATACGTAGCCTCAAATTTTGACCCTTCAACTCTGAAAGGTTTGGTTTCTGTTGATGCATATCACATATCTCCTGATAAGGGGCTCGGTATCTTTACTTTTGATAACCAGGCTAATCTTGAAAAACACATTACTGTTTTAAAAGATTTTTTTAAAGACTATGAGGATAGATTTTCTTGTAAGGCAAGCATTGAAACTGGCATAGTTAATGGAGAGTTAGATTATAAAGCTAATAAATAAGGCTCAAATATTTATTTAATTAAACATTAAAATAAATATTATTGCATATAGATTATTTTTTTAAGAGGGTTTATAAATGTCAAAAGTTTTAATACATATCCACAGTGGTCCAGAATTAAAAAACAAGGCTACACTTGGAATGTTAGTTGCTCTTTCAGCTTTTAAAAAAGGTGATGAAGTTAATATGTTTTTGGCTGCAGATGGTACCCATTTATTAAATGTAAAAAGTGAAGGTGTAGTGGTTGGACAAGGAACAGGCGATTTAAAAATTCATCTAGATGAACTTAAAGAAAACAACATTAAATTATATGTCTCTGGAATGTCAGCTAAAGCAAGAGGATATGATGACACTTTATTAAATGGTTTTAATGCAGAGTTTTCTATGCCTGACAAACTTTTAGAACTATCAAAAGAGAGTGACGCTATTCTTTGTTATTAACCTTAAATAATAAAAGTTTTAACTAGTTTATATCTTTCATAATTTGAGACATTTTTTGACTAAAGTCATATAAATTAAATTCAACTTCTAAACCATCTTTAATAACAAAATGATGTATTGAATTTGAATTAAAATTTTCCGCTGTAATATTTACAAAAACACATACATCCGTTTCGTTAGAAACTACTTTTTCTATATCAAGGTTAAAACCTGGCCAAGCTTTGTCTAGTTTGGCAAGAATGTTCTCTAAGATGGATTGAAAGCCGATGTAGGTTCCTGATAAAGAATAATTTCCATTAATAGTTATTTTAAATTCTGGATGATATATTTTTGAAAGTGATTCCATATCACCTTCTGCAAAACTCTTATAACCACCTTAAACTATTTCTTCTGCTGTCATAGCGGTCTCGTAAAAATTTAAAAAATTAATTTTAAATATATTCAAATTTTCTAGAAATAACTAAATTTTTTTAAACAATAATAATTAACAAATAATAGATAATAGATAAATTGAAAGTTTATAATTTTAGTTTAATTTTGATTGAAGTAATAAACTTTGTATTTATTATATTTATATGGATAAACATCATTTTTTATTTTTAAATATAGGTCATTTCTTAGACCATTTTTTTATTTTGATCTTTGCTACTGCAGCTGCCTTATCTTTAACTAATGAATGGCAGCTCTCTTATGCAGAATTGATACCTTATTCTATGGCAGGTTTTATTGCCTTTGGATTGTTTTCACTTCCATCTGGCTGGCTTGCTGATAAGTGGAGTAGAGAAGGTATGATGTTTGTTTTTTTTATTGGTATAGGACTAACTTCTATTGGTGTGTCTACAGCAAAGTCACCTTTTGAAATTGCAGTTTGGTTATTTGCTGTTGGTATTTTTGCCTCAATTTATCATCCAGTTGGATTAGCTTTAATTGCTAAGGGTGGAAGGAATATGGGCATGGACATTGCTGTTAATGGAGTATGGGGTAATATGGGGGTTGGTTTTGCTGCATTTATTACTGGTATTATGATAGATCAGATAGGATGGCGTTCTGCATTTTGGTTTCCGGGTGTTTTATCTGTTTTAATTGGTGTTGCGTATTTTTTTAATCAAAAGGAAAACATTCTTGTTAAATTAAAAGAAGATATAATAGAGAATAGTAAAAAAATTAATATTGAAAATACAACAAACTCTTATGAAATTCGAAACTTAATTTTTAGAGTTTCTATGGTCGTTTTTTTTACTACTGCTATTTCTAGCATAATTTTTCAAGGAACCACTTTTGCAATTCCAAAAATTTTTGAAGAGCGTCTTTCAGGGATCACATCTTCAGCTTCTATTCTTGGTTCTTTAGCATTGTTTGTTTTTGCCATAGCGTCTTTTGCTCAAATAATAGTTGGAAAACTGCTTGACAAAATTGGTCCTAAAAAGGTTTTTTTAATAGTAGCTGTAATTCAATTAATTTTCTTTATGTTGTTTGTAGGCAAATATAATTGGCTAGCGTTATTTATAGCATTAATGTTTATGCTAGGAGCATTTGGACAAATTCCAATAAATGATTATATGATTGGGAAAATGGCCAAATCTGATTTTAGAGCCAGAGTATATGCTGTGAGATATGTAATTAGTTTTGCTGTATGGGTAGTTGTTGTCCCTTTAATATCTTTTGTTCATTTAAACTATGGATTTGATTATCTCTTCTACATCTTAGCCATATGTGCCTTAAGTATATTTATTGCAGCTATAACTCTACCTCAAAAACTTCCAACAACATCAAATATTTAATAGATTTTTGAACTTTATAGGGATGTAAATATGGATAAATTTAAAGATGTCAATGTTGACAAATTAGCAAATATTTATTTTCAAGGAAATGTTATTAGTAGAAATATTTTTTTAAAAGATGGTTCTAGAAAAACCCTTGGAGTAATGTTGCCTGGTAAATATGAATTTAATACTGAAGCAAGAGAACTTATGGAAATTATGTCTGGAAAACTAAATTTAAAAATTCAAAATGATAAAGAATGGAAATTGATAAAAGATGGAATGGATTTCAATATTCCTAAAAACTCTTTTTTCCAAGTAGAGGTTTTAGAATTAGTTAACTACACCTGCTCATATTTTAATGATTAATATTCTTCGCATTCTTATTTGTTTGCCCAAAACAATTTTATGTTGTACATGACATGTCTTGACCACAACATAACGGGGATTTGATTTTTCCGTGACCATTTGGACATTTTGAAATTTGGACGTTTGATCCATTATCTAACTTTAACGTATCGTTTATTAGAGTTTCATCACATTTTCCACATGTTGCATTCACAGACATTCCACATTTATTGCATTTATAAGTTGCCATCATAAACTCCTTTAAAAAGTAGTTAAATTGATTTTATGTTAAATTTTTTTTAAAAAAAAATCAACTTTCCCAATACTTTGAAATCTAATCCTAAGTAATGCAAAACCCGTTTTAATATTTATATCAAATCATTTATCTATATAAATTATCTTTTTTTACTATTAGTAAATTTTATAGTTATTAACACTTTACCTGGTTTATTGTATGATTGAATAATAGAGTATTCCTTGATGATCTTTTATGAGTGTTAGAAAAAATTGCTTTAGAAAGTTGTAAGTAAAAAAACAGATATGTTCATTTTTTTCAAAATAATAATAACTGCTTTAATTATTGTAATTGTTACAGAAATAGTTAAGTTTAATGACAGAATAGGTGGCTTAATTGCTGCTTTACCGATAACAACGTTTTTGATTTTATTTTGGTTACATTATGAAAATAATTCGGTAGAAAAAATCTCTAATCATGTATCATATACTCTTTTATATGTGCTACCTACACTGCCAATGTTTCTTGTTTTTCCTTATCTTATAAATAAATTTGGTTTTTACTGGTCAATTATAATTAGTGTGTTAATAACTACTTTCTTTATATTTTTAGTACATTTTTTAACTAAAAAATATGGCTATAAGATTTTTTAAAATTATTTTAATGATAATATGGGAGCATTAAAGTAAAGAAACATCTATAGACTCAATTTTAAGGCATTAAGTAATATATGGATTTAGACTATTTTGAAACTTTTACTATAACTTTAATTTTTTTATCTATTTTTGTGGGAGGTATAGTTAAAGGTTCTGTAGGCATTGGCATGTCTATGTTTTCTGTTCCAATAATAGCGTTTATCTTACCTCCTACTAAAGCGATGATGCTTTTATGTTTTCCAGTAATTATAACGAACCTAATTCAAATGAATATAAAACAAGGAATAAGCAATTATAGATTTCTTCCAATGTTCTTATTGCTTTTTATAGGAATATTAATTGGTGGTAAGTTGATATTAAAACTAAACTTTCAGACAATTTCAATTGTTATTGCTTTAACTATTATTTTTTTTACATTAATAAATTTTTTTGGCTTAAATCTAAAAAATATAAAACAAAAAAATGAAAAAATATTATCTGTAATTATTGGTTTTTTCTCAGGAATACTTGGTGGAATATCTACATTTTATGCACCACCAATAATTACCTTTTTAGTTTCATTAAATTTAGAAAAAGATAGTTTTATAAGAACAACAGCTACAATGTATTTTTTAGCTTCAATACCATTATATTCATCACTCATTTACCACGGTTTAGGTAATTTTTATGATTTGTTAATAAGTTTATTTGTTACTGCTCCAGCATTATTAGGGCAGTATTTGGGAACTAAAATTAGGATGAAGTTATCTAATGTAATTTTTAGAAAGACAATATTATCAATTTTAATAATTATTGGATTTTCATTATTAATCAAAAATCTTTGAAACAAAAAAAAATTTAATTTTTATTTCATAAAAAATAAGATATGAAATTTGTTAAGGTTAAATATTAAGGATGCTATTAATCGAAAAAGACACTTAATTGTTATGGTATAAAAAATTCCCAGAAATGAAAAAGATAGAATTAATCAAAATGGAACAATACTTAAAAATGAAATTAGTGGAATGAAAAAATTAATTATTCATAAAACTTTCAGATCTTTTAAAAAAAATTATAAAATTAAAATAAACCTTTTTAGTAATTTAAATGAAACATAACATAGCCGTTCTTTTAAGCGGTAATGGCTCTAACTTACAAGCCATAATAGATAAAAATATAGATGTAAGCTTTGTTGTTTCTAATAATCCAAAAGCTCTTGGATTGAAAATAGCACAAAATGCTAATATACCATCATATTCCTGGAAGAATGTCTTAGAGTTAGAAGAAGAAGTATTAAAGTTAATAATTGAGTATGACATTAAATTATTGGTGCTTGCAGGTTATATGAGATTGTTAAGTCAGAATTTTGTAAATTCTTTACCTTCTAAATTTATTGTTAATGTTCACCCATCTCTATTGCCGAACTATAAAGGTATGAACGCCATTAAGCAAGCAATTGACGATTGTGCTGAATATACAGGTGTAACAATACATTATGTAGATGAGGGAATGGATAGCGGATCCATAATTAAACAAGATAGTATTAAAATTAATAAAAATGATACTGTGGAAACTTTAAAAGCCCGTTTACAAACTATGGAACACCGTCTTTATTCTGATATAATAAAGTCTATTTTAATTAAGAATTAACAAGATTTAAATTTAAATATTTTTTATTACTTTATAGTTGACTATGTCTAATGTATAACTCTACTTTTAGTGGAAGTTTTGAGCAAAGCTATGAATATTGGGAAAGCATCAAAATTATCAGAGTTAACAGTTAAAGCAGTTAGATATTATGACAATATTGGTCTTGTAAAACCACATCAAAACATTTCTTCTGGTTATCGTGAGTATAACGAAGAAGATGTATTAAAGTTAAAATTTGTAGGTAAAGCGCGAAAATTCAATTTTAGTATAGATGAATGTAGAGAATTATTATCTTTATATGAAAACAAAAGTAGGCCTAGTAAAGATGTAAAGAAATTAACTTTAGAAAAAATTTCTCAAATAGATGAAAAATTAAAGCAGTTACAAAATTTAAAAGATGAATTGACTTATCTGGCAGATAATTGTCAGGGAGATGATAGGCCAAATTGTCCAATACTTGATGCTTTATCAAAAAAATGAAAAACCTTTCTGATACGACTGTATCAATAATATTAATGATTATATCTGGCTTTAGTTTTGTAGTAATGCATAGTGCTGCAAAATTTCTATCAGATCAAATTCACATTTTTGAAATCACATTTCTTAGATGTGCACTTGTTGCTGTTGTGCTAGCTCCAATGATATTCAAAGAAGGGAAGTCTTCATTAATAACTAAACAACCAAAATTTCAAATCTATAGAATTATTACAAATTCAATTGCCATGTTATGTTTTTTTTATGGATTAACATTAACTACACTTGCTGAAGTAACTGCTCTTAATTTGACAGTTCCTATTTTTACGACACTCTTAGCATTCCTATTTTTAAAAGAAAAATTAAAAAAACATAGACTTTCAGCTTTGTTTATTGGCTTTTTAGGCGCAATTATAGTTTTAAGACCTGATATTTCTATTAATATTGGGGGAGTTTTAATACTTATTTCAGCATTAATATGGTCGGTTTCATTGATTTTTATTAAAAAATTAACTGAAACAGACTCTCCAGTTACAATATCTCTTTATGCGGGTGTTGGGATGATACCTGCTACATTTGTAGCTGCATACCCATATTTAATAATGCCTAATTTATATCAATTTTTAATAATTTTATTTATTGCTGTAACTGGAACAATTGCCCAAACACTTTTAAATAGTGCATTTAAAAGAGGTCAACTTGCAATTCTGTTACCTTTTGATTATTTAAAATTAATTTGGTCGGTATTGATTGGGTATACTATTTTTGTAGAAAGTACAACAATTAGCTTATGGATTGGTGGTACTTTAATTGTAGGGGCATCCTCATATATTGCTTGGAGAGAGAGAAATTAAACATTAATTATATAAAAAAAGTCTACTTAATTGTGCAGACTTTTTTAAATATTAAATTTATTAAATTATTTTAACCACGTTAGATGTTTTTAATTTTCCAATTTCGTTAGCTCTATTTACAACATTTTGGAAAGCATCAGACATTCCTATTCTGTCAATAATATCACCCATTGCTTCAAAAGATGAGTAATAATAAACAACAAATAATGAATCCATTTTGTCTGCAATTATAGGATAAAGAGCTAATACTTTAGTATCTTCATCCTTTCCAATTTCTTCCACTTCATTCAGTAATTCAATCGTTTGAGGAATATATTTTCTGTCAACATCGTATTCCCTTATCAATAAAATATTATGATCACCAGAGGGCTGTCCAAAGACAGTCCTGTAAACTTCAGGACCAATTAAATGTCCTGATGGATCATCTTCTCTTATACTCATCATTTCCATAATTTCTTTATTTTTACTAAGTTCTGCAAATGATTTTGTTGCAGTAGTCATGTCAGAATATATTGCAGTCAACTGTAAACAACCATTTAATTCACCTCCAATAAATTTTCCCAATCTTGCTTTTATTCCTTGGGAAACCATAATATTTTTATATTTTGTAGCTCTTTCCATCGCCAATTTATTTTTACCCAAAATTGGTTTTAAAATTCGCCTAGATACTATTGTCAATTTATCCTCCATTAAAATTTTTTAATTAGCCTAAATTTTATTTTTTTTTGAGCAAAGATCTTATTTCAATTTATTACTAACTGATTAATAATTAATCATTAGCAGGAAAAGTTTTCTTATTCGTAATAATGTTAGTGTAGAACATTTAATTCTAATTAAGGTAAATTATTTATTAAATTTGAAAGGAGACAATTTTGTTTAACAAATTACTAATAATATTAGCTTCGTTATTGATTTCAATTACAAGTTATGCAGATACTAAAATACCATTTACGTTAGACTGGAAATTTGAAGGTCCGTCAGCGCCATTTTTTAATGCTATCGATAAAGGTTATTTTAAAGATGCAGGTTTAAATGTTGAGATTTCACCTGGTAAAGGATCATTAGATGCAATTCCAAAAGTTGCAACGGGTTCATTCCCTCTTGGCTTCGCTGATATTAATTCTTTAATTAAATTTTTAGATCAAAATCCTGGTGCACCAGTTACAGCAATAATGATGATTTATGATAAACCTCCATTTGCAGTAATAGGAAGAAAATCTCTCGGTATCAAATCACCGGCTGATTTGCCGGGCTCAGTTTTGGGTGCTCCTCCACCTGATGGTGCCTGGGCTCAATTTCCATCTTTTGCGAAAGCAAATGGCTTAGATATGAATAAAATCAAAGTTGAACCAGTTGGCTTTCCTACTCGCGAACCTATGTTAGCTGAGGGTAAAGTTTCTTCCGTAACAGGTTACTCATTTTCGTCTTTTCTTAATTTAGTTCGTCTTGGAGTTCCAGAAGATGATATTACTACCATATTAATGGCCGATCACGGGCTCAAGCTTTATGGAAATGCAATCATTGTCAATACCGATTTTGCATCTTCAAATACTAAAGTTGTTAAATCTTTTCTTGCTGCAGTTGGTAAAGGTTGGAAAGATGCTGTTTCAAATCCAAGTTCAGCCATTGATGCACTTGTTAAAAGAAACCCAGCAGCTGACAAAAACTTAGAAGAAAGAAGATTTAATTTGGCCCTGTCTGGTAACGTTATGACAGATTATGTTCTTAAGAATGGAATGGGTAATATTGATAAGGCACGTTTTGAAGCAGCTATCGCCCAATTAAGTGAGACTTATAAATATAAAACTAAACCTGATTCAAAGTTATATTTTACAGATGTGTATTTACCCAAAGGTGGGTTTAAGTTGAAGTAATTTTAAAACAAATATAAAATAGGATGAAATTTTTCGTCCTATTTTTAAGGTATATTTATGTCATTATATAAAAAAAAAGACACTATAATAATTAAACACGTAACTCATACCTACAAAACTGAAACTGGTTTACTACCAGTTATAAAAAACTTAAATATGAGCGTACCAGAAAATGGTTTTACAGCTGTTGTAGGACCCTCTGGTTGCGGGAAATCCACCTTAACTAAACTAATTTCAGGTCTTTTGCAACCTGACGAGGGTGAGGTTTACCTTGGTGGAGAAAAAATTACTACACCTAGACCTACGGTTGGAATGGCTTTTCAAAATCCTGTTTTATTAGAGTGGAGAACTATTATTAAAAATGTTATGTTGCCACTAGAAATTGTCCCAAATAAACTAAATTCACTAGAAAAAGAGCAAAGAGCAAAACAACTTTTGTCCTTAGTAGGATTAGAGGGATTTGAAGAAAAAAAACCCTCTGAACTATCTGGGGGGATGCGACAAAGAGCATCATTGTGTAGAGCATTAGTACACAAACCTGAAGTCCTTATTTTAGACGAACCTTTTGGAGCATTAGACGCATTTACACGTGAAGATTTATGGCAAGTAATGCACAATCTAAGAAAAGAAGAACCATTTACCGGAATACTTATTACACATGATTTAAGGGAGTCAATTTTCCTTGCTGATGAAGTTGTAGTTCTTTCTGGTAGGCCAGCTTCAAAACAATTCTTTGTTAAAGTACCAAAATCCAAAATACCAAAACTTGAGAGCCTGTATACATCTAAATCCATCGACCTGTTAAAAAGTCTTCGAAAACAAATAGAAATAGCTCAAAATCAACAAGAGCAAAATAAATGAGACATATTTTAGTACCATTATACGCTATAATTATTTTTCTTATTTTGTGGGAGCTTTTAGTATGGATAAATGAATGGCCAAACTATAAAATGGCGTCTCCTTCTGACATATGGCCGGCATTTTGGAAATTTAAAGTTTTATTTTTCCAATATGGTTGGGATACTCTTTGGCGAACGGTTGTTGGCTTATTTATAGCAGTACTATGTGGTGTTTTTTTAGGTATGATTATGGGTTTTTCAAAGGTTTTGCGTGAGGCAATATATCCTTTGTTAGTAGGATTTAATGCAATTCCGAAAGCTACTGTCGTGCCTATTATTGCATTAATGTTTGTAGGTCAGCACGATCTAAACACTATTTTGATAGCTTTTATGATTTCTTTTTTCCCAATAGCAGTTTCTGTCTCAATTGGTTTATCAACTTTAGAACCAGAATATAGAGACATTTTAAGGTCTTTAGGAGCATCCAAATCATTAATATTTTGGAAAATTGCATTGCCTAAAACTTTGCCTGAGTTTTTTGGAGCATTAAAGGTAGCTGTTACACTTGCATTTATTGGTACAAACTTGATGGAAATTGTATCTCCTCATGGTAGAGGGTTAGGTGCTCTGTTTGATAGTGGTAAGACTAATTCAGATTACCCTCTAATGTTTGCAGTACTTATTGCTTTAGCATTATTAGGTATTGGTTTATATTATGTAGTAGTTGTTTTAGAAAAAATTTTTGCGGGGTGGGCAGAACGTTCCTCTGATTAGAAACTTAATAATATTATTTAAATGATAATTAATTTTTACTTAAAAAATGCTTATTAATAAAGAATCTTTAATTAAAAATATTAGAGGAGATTTCGGCAAAGGTATAATAATTGGTACAGCAAGTATATTGTATGCAATTTTCAGATTATTTAATCTATTAAATAACCCAATGCTTTTTCTTGATATTTTTATGCTAGGAATTTTTATATATTCGATTTATCTTATTTTATTTAAATATGTAAAATAATTTTTATCTAATTTACTCTATTCACCACCTATCCAAATATATCCGTCTTTATCCATGATTGGTAATAAATCTAATGGTATTTCTTTAATGGCTTTGGTGAGTTCTACTGCTTCATCTGGCATCCAGTCTGCACTTGTTGTAACCCATTTTTTTACAGCACCAGTTCTTAAACAAAATTTACTATCATGGAATGGGCATAAGAACTCATTATCTGTTGTAATTTGACCCATTTCTAGTGGTAAATTCATATGAGGACATAAATTAGAAAATGCTGATAAATTATCGTCATTTCTAACAATTAAAATCTCTTCATTTTGATAACTAATCTTCTTTTTTTCACCATTATCTAAATCCTTAGATAGCATAACTTTATTCCAAAAAATACCCGATTCAAAAATTTTATCATCTTGAGATTCTAATGATTTTCCTTTAAGTTTTGAAATTTCATATAACGTAGATCTTTGAGAGGAGCCTTTTAATTTAACTCTTACAAAATCCTCAACCTCAGCTCTATCTTCAATTTCTTTAAATGCCTCTTCTGAGATCAATAATCTTGTTTCAGCTTCTTTGTTAGCAGTTTCGACTCTACTGGCTATATTAACAGATTGACCAATTATGCTTAAACGCTGATTTCCAGCATTTCCAAGCATACCTACTATGGCTTCACCATAATGAATACCTACTCTCACATCAAAATCAATATTATAATTATCTAAAAAAACTTTTTTCTTGTTATCTACATCTTCTAATATTTCTATAGCGGCTTGAGTGCATCGATAAACTGGATCAATTTTATCGTCTATGCCAAAAGCTGCAAGAAAGGCATCTCCAATAAAATTATTTATATCACCTCCATTTTTTTTAACTATCGTTCCCATATCATCAAAGTATCTATTTAGAATATACATAACATCATAAGAGGGTAGTTGTTCACTTAAAGGTGTAAATGCGACTATATCTACAAACATGAGTGCAAGTTTTTTGGTGCTACCAATTGAACCAACAGAATTCTTAGTCATTTGATTGGCTAAAATCATGTCTTTCTGGTCAAGCAATAATCTTTTGATCTTTACATCGCCTTTAATTTTTGTTTGACATGCTAATCGAATGTTATTTGGTAATTCTAGTTTTTCAGACAAGCTTTGCTCAGACTTGGTTTTTGGAGATAAATTCTCTTCTCCTTCTAAAATTTCAACCCTACAAGTAGAGCACATTCCAAGACCACCACACGCATGAAGATGTTGTATGTCATTTCTTAATGACGCTGTTAAAATAGTTTCATCTTCTGAAATTGATATTTCAGTATTGTCTGGTATTAAGCTGATTTTAAATATGTTACCATTCATAAATAAAATCATAATCATAATAAAAAATGAATCAACTAATGAAAAAAAACTTCCAAACTTAAAACTTTTTTGATTAAATTTTCCCCAATTAATTTAATGTATTTAAGGAATTTATTTTGAAATATAAAAGTCTTCAAGAAATACAGCAAAACCCTGTATGGATCAAATTACAGTCTAAAGGTACTGGTAAGAAACAACTTAATGAACAGTTTTTGTCTCTTACTGAGGATGAAAAGGTTATTGCAATTGATTTATTTGAGTCGTTAAAAGTCGTTATGGAAGATTTATTAAAAAAAAATAACACGCAACATTGATAATTTAAATATTAAATATTTTTTTTAAATTATTTTCTGATAGAATTTTTTAAAAATTATTGTACTCATAAAAAAATGTTAAAAAAAATAATTCTAATAATTTTAATTAGTTTTTTATAGCTTCCATATATATGCATTCGAACCTTATTCAGGTATTTCATGCCATAGTGACAGGGTAAAGGGAAAAGAAGAATATTTTTTTAAACATGATGAAAATCATATCTATGCAACTGCTTACAAAAGGGTTAATGGACAATTCAGAAAAGTAGGAAATGTAGTTGGACAAAAAGTTTCATCTTTTTTATTGTTTGAAGATATGACAATCGATAAAAATTTAAATTTTGCATGGCATTTAGATATGGTCACAAAAAATTTAAAACCATTTATATTGACTCTGGATGATAAAAATAAGTTTGAAATGCCAGAAAAATATGATTGCATAAGTAAAAATTTTTGGTTTTAGTAAGTGTGTTCAAAATATGACTAAGTCTGAAATAATGATTGATAATGAAAAGACACGAGTTACACGTTGGTCTTTTGAGCCAGGTGAAGATACGGGTGAACATATTCATGAATATGATTATGTTGTAGTTCCATTAATGGATGGTCAACTTAAGATTATTAACCATGATGGAGAAATTTCTATTTCAGAACTTTCTGAGGGAGTAAGTTATTTTAGAAAAAAGGGAGTCAACCATAATGTAATTAATAATAATGATTTCCCATATTCATTTGTTGAAATTGAGTTTAAATAAAAAAATATTCTGTGAAGGTTTTTAAAATGAGTAATTCAAAGCTTATAAGTTATATAACTTCTGACTTTCAAACAAAGAGTGACATGAAAGTTGGGGAAGTTGAATGGGAAAAAATAATGAATAAAAACTT
>CACIRZ010000025.1 GCA_902589185.1 uncultured SAR116 cluster alpha proteobacterium | reverse complement strand
AGAGTCAAAAAAAAGTATAAAAACAAAGCCTTCTTTGCAGGCTCTTATGGTTGGGGTTCAGCTGGAAGATTTCACCATGCCCAAAGTCAACTTCATAGATTTTTTAATTGTTATGGTGGATATACTAAGTCTGTAAACACCTATTCTTATGCAGCTAGTGAAACAATTATGCCTCATGTTATTGGTATGTCATATCGAGAATTTCTTGATACTCATACTGATTGGAATAACATAAAAGATAATTCTGAATTAATAGTTATGTTTGGTGGGTTACCTCTTAAAAATGCCCAAGTAACCTCTGGAGGAGTTGGAAAACATACGACCAAAGAATACATAAAAAAATGTGTTCAAAAAGGTATAGAATTTATCAACATTAGCCCAATGGAAATGGAAGCTGATATAATAAGTAAAGCTGAATGGGTAAAAATAAGACCAGGTACAGATACAGCATTAATGCTCAGTATTGCATTTATTTTAGAAACAGAAAGCCTGGCTGATAGAGATTTTCTAAACAAATATTGTGTTGGATACGACAAATTTCTTCAATACCTAAAGGGAATATCCGATGGCAAAGCCAAGACACCATTCTGGGCATCTAAAATTACGGGCATTCCAAGTAATACAATTTATTCTTTAGCAAAGAAAATGTCTTCAAGTAGAACAATGATTACCGGAGCTTGGGCCCTGCAACGGCAGCAATATGGCGAACAACCACACTGGATGATTACTGTTCTTGCCTGTATGTTAGGTCAAATAGGACTTCCTGGCGGTGGTTTTGGCCTCGGATACAGTGCAGAAAACGGCATTGGAAATCCAGTTCAACATTTTAAGTGGCCTTCTTTAGAACAATTCAAAAATCCTGTATCTGAGTTTATTCCTGTGGCTAGAATTTCAGACATGCTATTATATCCAGGAAAAGTTTTTTCTTATAATGGAAAAGAAATTAAATACCCAGATATAAAGTTAGTATACTGGGCAGGCGGTAATCCGTTTCATCATCAGATGAACTTAAAGAAGCTAAGCAAAGCATTTAAACAACCTGACACTATAATTGTAAATGAAATCTGGTGGAACAGTCTTGCAAGACACTCAGACATAATATTACCAGCTACAACATCTTTAGAAAGAAATGATATAAGTATTAAACATTGGGATCAGACGATTTCACCAATGTATAAAGCAATTGAACCTGTAGGAGAAGCCAAATCAGACTATGAAATTTTTTCTGAAATTGCTTCAAAATTAAATTTTAAGGATAAATTTACTGAAGGTAAAGATGAAGATAAATGGTTAAGATTTATTTGGGATGAAGCAAGAAGTAAGGCGAAAGACGAAGGGTTTAGTTTACCTGAGTTTGATAAATTTTGGAAAAATGGTTTTCAAGAAGTGTTATCTCCCAAAAAGCAAACTATTTTATTAGAAAAATTTAGAATAGACCCTAAAAAAAACCCTATCTCTACACCTTCAGGGAAAATAGAAATTTTTTCTGAAACAGTAGATAGTTTTAATTATGAGGATTGCCCGGGGCACCCTGCTTGGTTAGAACAAACAGAATGGCTAGGTTCAAATTTAATAAAGCAATACCCACTTCAACTTATATCAGGTCAACCTCATAATAGATTACACAGTCAACTAGATAATGGTTCTGAGAGCCAAAATTATAAAATTTTAGGTAGAGAACCAATCAAAATACATCCTCAAGATGCACAAACAAGAAGGTTAGTTAACGGTGATATTGTTGAAGTATTTAACAAAAGAGGTAAATGCCTAGCAGGAGTAATTGTAAGTAATGAGGTTATGAAAGGTGTTGTATTTCTACCTGTAGGCGCTTGGTATGACCCAATAAATGATGGTGAATTTTGTATACATGGAAATCCAAATGTTTTGACAGAAGATATTGGCACTTCATCTTTAGCTCAAGGACCATCTGCTCATTCAACCTTAGTTGAAATAAAGAAATATACTAAAGAACTACCAGAAATTAATATTTTTCATAAACCCAACATTGTAAATAAATAGAGAACTCTGATTTGAGCATTGAAATTTGTATCATTAATCCTTACGCAACTGCTATCTCAAATGAAAAAATCAAGCTTTGTGCACAAAAAATATTAGATAAAAATTCTAGTATTTTCATAAGTGATAAAAGTTTTCAAGAAGACTACTATGACTTACATAGTGAAACTATAAATATTTCTAAATTACTTAACGAAGTTGAAACAAATAATTCTTCAGACGCATTTATAATTATTTCCTTTGAAGATATTGGTGTCGATACAATTAGAAAAATCACGTCAAAACCAATAATTGGTTTAGGTGAAGCTGTATTTTATACTGCCAATATAATTGCAAATAAGTTTTCAATAATCACCAATTTATCTCAATCACATGAAGCTTTAAAAAATAATTTAATAAAATATGACATGGAACATAAGTGTGTGTCTATAAATTCAATAGAAGTCCCAGTGTTAGATATGGATACAATGTCAAAATCAAACTTGAATAAATTAGATCACGAAATTCAAAGAACAATTATAGAAGATAATCCAGAGGCTATAATTTTAACAAGCCCAGGTATTTTAAATTTATCAAAAAATTTAAGTAATAAGTTCAACATACCTATTATTGAAGGAGTAACAGCTGCTACTGCTTTAATAGAAAATTTTGTTAAATTAGATTTACAAATAAAAAAATTTGTTCCAAAACCTAGTCGAACTTTTGGATTACCAATTTAAATTAATTATAAAAACTCGTTCTCTAAATCTTTTTCTAACAAAGCCTGATCTCTTTCTGAGTAATCTCCATAACCAGCACCACCAGGTGTATGAATTTGTAAGATATCACCTGCCTTTATGACTTGTGTACCTTTGCCATTCAACTTTCCTTTACCCTTAATTAATACTTGTCCAGGTTTGCCATTGCCTCCATTTAAACGACCTCTTGCAGGAAATTTAATTCTATCAAAAGAAGCTAAAAGATCCATGTCCTCGTCAATTGCTGATTTGATTTCAATTAATTGACCCAAACCACCATTATACTTTCCTTTACCACCACTTCCTGGATTATATTCTTTTTTTAGGAACAATAATGGAGCAACGGCTTCATTAATTTCAACTGGAGTTCCTCTTACACCAGAAGGGTAAGCAGTGGCTGATAACCCGTCCTTGTTTGGCCTGGCTCCTGTTCCACCATTAACTACCGCAGTTACAGCAAATAGTGAGTTATTGTTTGCTCCCCTATCAGTTTTTCCACGAAATGTAATGTTCCACAAACAAGAAGCACCTTCTGCAGGAACTTTTTCTGGTATGGCTTTTTCTAAACAACCAAAAACTACATCTGGAAGCATCTGACCAATAATATGCCTTGCACAAACTGCAGCAGGATATGGAGCGTTTAAAATCGATCCTAACGGTGCATCGATTTCAAAAGGTTTTAAAGACCCTGCATTGTTTGGTATTTCTGCACTTACAAGACAACTCAAACCAAAACAGGTGTAAGCCTTAGTATATGATAATGGAACATTTATACCAAACTTAGATTTATCAGAAGTGCCTGTATAATCAACTGATATTGATTTATCATAAACAGTTAATTTTGCCTCTAATTTAATATCTTTTTCAAATCCATCTATCATCATTAAATTTTCATATACACCATTTGGGATTTTCTTAATTTCATTTTCTACTGCTGATAATGACTTATCATATATAAAATCAGATAAAGTTTTTAAATCATCAATTTCAAATTCGTTCATCATTTCTACTAATCTTTTGCAACCTATGTCATTACATGCAGCCAATGAGTAAACATCACCTTCTGTTTCCACTGGTTGTCTTGTGTTTTGGCTGACTAGTTTTAGCAATGTTTTATTCATTACACCTCTGTCAGCTAATTTCAACATAGGTATATAAAGACCTTCCATGTGTATGTCAGTAGCATCTGGACCTACTCCCAATCCCCCAATATCAGTCAAATGAGATGTACATGAAAAAAGACCTACTATTTTGTTATCTTTAAAACAAGGAGTTGTTAACACAAAATCATTTAGATGCCCTGTACCCATCCATGGATCATTTGTAATAAATATGTCTCCTTCGTTCATAGTGTTTAATGGAAAATGATTGATAAAATGCCTAACAGACTCCGCCATAGAATTAACATGACCGGGAGTGCCTGTAACTGCTTGAGCCATCATTCTACCTTCTAAATCAAAAACTCCAGCAGATATGTCTCCACATTCACGAACTATTGGACTAAATGCAGTTCTAACTAATGTTTGACCTTGTTCTTCAACAACAGAAAGAAGTCTATTCCACATTACTTGATTTTGAATATTATTTTTGTCATCAATTAAATTATTGGTCATTTTCTATATATTCCATTTGCAAAAAATCATTACTTAAAACTTTTGTATTAAAATTATTAGAAACAACAATTGTAGTTTGAGCCTCTGTAATTACACATTGACCTTCTATCAAATCTCCTGGATTTAACTTTGTCCTTTCATAATTTGGTATTTTAATTTGTTCACTACTTTGGTAATCATAATAATCAATTAAAGAATTTTCTTTAATTTTTTTATAAGAGTCTAACTCTAAATATTCTGTTATATTCTTTCCCATAATTGATAATGATAAAGACCAAGTTAAAATTTCTATGTCAGCATTTGGTAGTGTTCTAGAATATAGTTTTTCGTAATTTGCTTCAAAAGAGTTTTTAATTGTTTTTGTATCTTCATTAGATAATACCTTGTTATCAATAGGCACTTTGATTTCATGACCTTGTCCTGCATAACGCATAAATGCAAAACGTTCTTCAATAAATTCTGTTTTTTCAGAATTATTTCGTATAATTTTTTGCGCTTCACTCCTCATAGAATTAAGTAAATTATTAACTTTTTCAAAGTTAAATCTATTTAATAACATTCTAAGACTTTTTACTACTTCATATCCAACAGGTGCTCTTAAAAATCCAACAGCTGAACCTACACTAGCATTTGTCGGAATAATTATTTTTTTTACTCTTAATTTTTCTGCAACCCTAGAAATATGAAGAGGAGCGGCTCCTCCAAAACCTATTAGAGTTCTGTTAGATGTCTCATGACCTTGTTCAACGGTATGTACTCTAGCAGCATTTGACATCGTTTCATCAACTATTTCAGAAATTGCTAATGCAGCTATTTCAGTTTTCATATTAAGCTTTTCACTTATATTTTTTGTGATTGCATTTTTTGCAAATTCTTTGGATAAGTTTATTTTACCCTCCGCGAATTTATCAGGATCAATCTTTCCTATAACTAAATCTGCATCTGTAATTGTTGGATTGTCACCACCATTAGAATAGCATGCTGGGCCTGGATTTGAGCCAGCACTATCTGGACCAGTAATTATTTGATCCAACTTATTTACTCGAGCTATTGATCCACCTCCTGCACCAATCTCAACCATTTCGATTACAGGAATTCTTAAAGGGAAACCACTTCCTTTTTTAAATCTTGCTTTTCTATCTACTTCAAACTCTCGAGCTTTAATTGCTTTTTGGTTTTCGATGATGGTTATCTTAGCTGTTGTTCCTCCCATATCGAACGAAATTACTTTATCTAATTTTAAGTCTTCAGCAATAGAAGTTGCTAAAATAGCGCCACCTGCAGGACCAGACTCAACCAACCTAACTGGGTTGTTACAGGCACTCGTCACGTTAGTTAAAGTACCACCGGAGGTCATTAATAAGAGGGGACAATTAAAACCCTTTTGTTTTAATTCACTTTCTAATTTTTTTAAATATCTAGACATTAAAGGTTTAATATACGAATTTACTACAGTAGTAGTAAAACGTTCATATTCTCGTATTTCTGGGCAGACATCAGAAGATATACTTACCTCGACATCTGGCAAATATTTTAATAAAAATTCTTTTAAATCATTTTCATTTTTAGAATTTGTATAAGAATGTAAAAAACCAATTCCAATACTTTCAAATTTTTCCTTTTTGATAGTATCAACTAAACTCTGGAATTTTTTAGCATTAATAGGTTTTATTATTGATCCATTAATATCAGTTCTTTCTTCAATAACATATCTATGCTTTCTTGGAACAAGTGACATAGTTTTTTCAATAAGTATATCATACTGATCAAATCTACTTTCATAACCAATGTCTAAAACATCTCTAAAACCCTCAGTTGTTATAAAACAAGTCTTGGCACCCTTTCTTTCAATGACTGCATTTGTAGCCAAAGTCGTACCATGAATGATCATCTTTATATCTGACGATTTGATTTTATTTTCTTGTAATAATTCTTCTACACCTTCAATGACTGCAACTTCAGGTTGAGAAGTTGAGGTAAGTACTTTTTTAGTTAAAAGCTTAGTTTTATCTTCTAAAACTATATCTGTAAAAGTACCACCGATATCAATAGCAAGTCTCATTTATTGAAATCCTTTTAAAAAAAACAATTATTGAATCATGAAGTTGACAGGTGCAGTAACAATTTGAGGGAAAATTATTATAATAACAATACTTAATAACATTAAAAAGAAAAAGGGTAATGCTGCTTTTGTCACTTTCAATATATCTCTACCCGTCATTCCTTGAAGGACAAAAAGATTAAATCCGACTGGAGGAGTGATTTGTGCCATTTCAACAACTATTACAGTAAAAATTCCAAACCATATTAAATCTATACCAGCTGTCTGAACCATTGGTAATACTACAGACGCAGTTAATACCATCATGGATGTTCCTTCAAGGAAACAACCAAGGAAAATGTATAATATTGTTAGAATTGCTAGAAGTGAGAGTTGTGATAATTCAAAGTCATTTACTATTTGTCCTAATTGTTTTGGAATGCCAGTGTACCCCATAGCAACAGATAGAAAAGCCGCTCCTACAATTATAAAATTAATCATGCAAGAAGTTTTCACAGCTCCCATCAAACTATCCATAAAACTTTTAAAATTAAGAGATTTTGAAGACCAAGCAAGTATTAGTGCTCCTATCACACCAATAGTTGCAGCCTCAGTTGGCGTTGCGTAACCACCATAAATTGAACCAAGAACAAAAAATATTAGCGCAACAACTGGAAGCAAGTTCCTTGCTGCCTTTATTTTTTCTAATAAAGTATAATTAACATTTTGTTTGGGTGCTAAAGAAGGATTAAGTTTAGATCTAATTGCAATATATGACATAAAAATTAAAATAATCATTATACCTGGTAAAACGCCAGCTATGAAAAGTCTCGATATTGAGACTTGAGCCAAAACACCATAAACAATTAGCATAATTGAAGGTGGAATTAACAACCCTAGTGTACCAGAACCAGCTAAAGAACCTATGCTGAGCGTTTCATCATAATTTCTTTTCTTTAACTCTGGAATACTCATTCTGCCTATTGTGGCGCAAGTAACTGCACTAGAGCCTGCAACAGCTGCCATTATACCACAACCAACTACATTTACATGCAACAATCCTCCAGGTAAATTAGATAGCATTGGTGCAAGACCTTTAAACATTTCTGAGGAAAGTCTTGTTCTAAAAAGTATTTCACCCATCCATATAAATAAAGGTAAGGCAGTTAATGCCCAATTCCAACTTGCATCCCATAAAGTGCTAGCGAGAAGAGATCCTACGGGTGCTGGAGTAAAAAATTCAAGTAATATATATCCTAAAGTAATTAATGCTGGAGCCACCCAGATACCCAAAGATAAAAGGAAAAGAAGTAAAATAAATAAAATTAATGATAATCCAGTAGCCATAAATTTCTCTTCTAAGTATTATCCTTCAATATTGGATCAGCATTTTTTACGTATGATGGCAGTTCCTTTTTCCAAACTGTAAAAAAATCATCAATAAGAGCGATTAAAAAAATAGTTACACCTATAGACATGCTTATCCTAGGGATCCAAAAAGGTATAGCCAAGAGACCTGGGCTAATATCATCAAAAATAAATGAAAAATATACAAAGTCCCAACTCCAATATGTCAAATAAGCAGTAATAATAATGCAAAATGACAATGAGAAAAGCTCTTGATATCTTCTAATTTTTTTTCCTAATAATCTTGTAAATAAAGTTACTCTAATATGTTCACCGCTATGAAAAGTATATGACAATCCAAAAAAAGTTAGAGCAGCCAAACTAAAACCAGCAGTTTCTGTTGAATCGACTGTAATATTTACAAATCTTCCTAAAATTTGAGCAACTATGGTCAAAGCAATAAGGACCATAAAAAAGGCAGAGAGATAGCCACTATATAAATATAATTTATTCAATTTATTTTTCATGGCTATCTCTAAAAAATTTTAACGCATAGATAAGTATCTATCTAAGACAGCATTAGCCTCTGGACTAGCTTTTGATCTCCAATTTTTCATCATTTCAAGACCAATACTTTTCATTTTGCTAATTACCTCATCTGGGGCATTTTTAGAAGACATGCCATTTTTCTTGAGAATACCAATTTGCTTTTTAGTAGTCTCAGCACTCATCTCCCAACCTCTAAGCTCAGCTTTCTTTGCAGCTGCTATCATGTTACTTTGATCACCTTTTGATAAAGCATTAAAAGCTTTTTTGGTAACGACAACTGCATTTTTACTAAATATAGCTCCAGCATAAGTAAAATGCTTAGTATTATCCCAAGCTTGAATATCTATACCTGTTTGCGGACTTGTAAATAATGCCTCAATAAGACCTGTAGAAAATGCCTGTGGTATCTCTGCAAAAGGAAGAATTGTTGCATTAAAACCTAACATAGACCCCATTTGTTGTGTAGCTGTAGAATAAATTCTAAGCTTTTTACCCTTAAAGTCAGAAACACTGTTTACAGGAAACTTAGTATAAAACCCCTGTCCTGGCCATGGAGCAGTATACAAAATCATAAGTCCTTTTTTAGCGAATTTTTCTTGAAGATATTCCATTTGTACATCTTTTAATAACCAAGCACTTGAATAGTCTGGTGCAATAAATGGTAATCCAGCTAAAATATACATTGGGTCTTCATTACCATAAATACCTAATCTAATTTCTCCAATTGGAATCTGTCCTCTTTGAAGAGATGTTTTTATTGCATCTAATTTAATTAAAGTATCGTTTGGATTTAAATTAATATTAACTGAAGTGGTGGACTTAACATCATCTATAAATTTAATTATATTTTGAGTATGAAAGTTACTTTTTGGATAGCCTGAAGCCATTGTCCAATCTGCTGCATGCAAATTAAAACTAAACATAGAAACAGCTACAAAAAGAAACGTTCTTTTAAAAATTTTTGTAATCATTTTTAATTCCTTTCATAGTAAATGTGCATTAATTAAGCATTTAGAACAATAAAGAGTCAAATTGAATTAAAGTTAGCCAAAAATTTTATTAAGTTACTTCAAATAAATGTTAAAAATTTAATCAGAAAAAATTGAATGAACCTTTTTCTAAGCAATATTTTGCTATATCCATTCTCTTTGGTATCCATACATTTTCAAAAGTTTTTATATATTTGATAAAATCTTCAAGACCCTTAATTCTTCCTGGTCTTCCGATAATTCTGGGATGCAATCCTATAGACATCATTCTTAAAGAACCATCATTTGTTTCTAAGAGAAGTTGATTAAATGATTCTTTACAATAAATATTAAAATCATCGCCACTTACAAAACCATTATTACCATCATATCTCATGTCATTGGTATCAAATGAATATGGAATAATAACAAGTTTCTGATCATTTTTTTTTAATACGTAAGGTATATCATCATTATATGCATTAGAATCATACATAAATCCTCCATGCTCGATCAAAAGATCCCTAGTAAATGGAGATGTACTAGATTTTGTGTGCCAACCAACTGGGGGATGACCAGAAAGTTTAAGTATTGAGGAATAACAATCATTAATTATTTGTTTTTCCTCTTCTTTACTAAGATAAGCATGAGAAATCCACTTAACGCCATGAGCAGATATTTCATGATTTCTAGTTAAAATTTCATCTATTAACCAAGGAGAATTTTCTAATGCTAAAGAACAACAACTAAAAGTAGCTTTTATGTTATATTTGTCAAAAACGTCAAAAATGCGCCAAATACCTGATCTTAAACCGTATTCAAAATGAGATTCCATACAAAGATCAGGTATATCTAGTATTTTAATTTTATTATTTTCGTATACATGCTCATTTTGACTGTCGCCTGATGAAATCGAGAGCTCTGCACCTTCTTCAATGTTTACAACAAATGATACTGCAATTTTATTTTCTTGAGGCCAAAGAATTTTTGGCTTTTCTTTTCCATAACCAATAAAATTTCTTTTCATTTATGAACCATTATCAACTTTGTGAGAAATCAATTCCGATAAATTTTTATCAATCCCAATGGATGATTTAGGAGGTAATTTGGTTTTATTTATAGTATTTTGATTCATAACGACAGCTAATTCTGCTTGCTTAACAGCCGCTTCAGCACAATCAATCACAGGCACACTAATTTCTTTTTGAACAATTTTTTTAAAACCAGACAATGGAGCCCCTGCAAATATAACCACCTCACCACCATCAATTTTGATAGCATTTTTTGCAGATTCAACTAAAGATTTCTTCTGAAGCGATTGAATTTTATCAATAGTTAAATTAACACCATCAATAGCTCTAAATCCTGCATATCTAGACTGTAACCCAAGTAATTCAACACTTTCTTCATACCAAGAGGCCATTGCATTAGTAAATGATATAATTGAGAATTTTTTACCAAATAAGCAAGCACTTAACATAGCAGCCTCCCCTAGTCCAATTATCGGCAAGTTAAACAAACTTTTTGCTGGTATCAGACCTGGATCACCAAAGGCGGCTATAATTATAGCATCATATTGTGAATGTATTTCTGCTAGTTTTTCTAGAACTAAAGTGCCTGTGATTTGGGCCTCAACTTTAGTTGATATATATGGGAAACCCTTTTCTGCTGTTTTAGGAATTAAGGTTGTTTCACTATTTACTACCAACTTGGCAGTTTCATAAAGTTTTTCTGTTATAGCTTCAGAAGTATTTGGGTTGTACAATAATATTTTCATGCCTTTAATTAATTCCTTTTGGAATTGGAAGACCTTTTTCAGTTAATTTTGTGAGTAATCTTTTTAATAGATAATTCATTTCTTTAACATCATCCTCAGTAAGAACTGGACCAGGAGATCTCACATTTAACGATTTGATAATACCCCTTTTTTGCAAAACAAATTTTCTTAAACCTAAACCTATTCCAAATTGCTGTTCATGCCTTATGAGTGGTAAATAAATATCAAATAAATCTTCTGCTTTATCTTTATCATTATTAGAAAATAAATTATGTAAACTCACCAACATTTCAGTGAATGCAAAACCAGTCATAATTCCTTCAGCACCTCTCTCAAGTTCCTGGGGAACGTATAAGCCTCCGTTTCCTACAAAGATGCTATATTTTCTATTTAGATTATTGTCTCTATATCTAATAAGTCTTGATAATTTATTATGCCCTGGGCAGTCTTCATGTTTAAACATCTCAATAGAAGGATGATTTTCCATTATAGTATTTATAACGCTTTCAGAAAAATAAACATTAGTCGTAGGTGGATAATCCTGCAAACAAATTGGAATATCTTGAGTACGATCTACAACTTGATTGAAGTAAGATTTTATTTGATCGTCATTTTTTAAACCATTATTACCAGATACCATAACTCCAGAGGCACCAGAATCCATTGAAAATTTTGAAAGTAATTCTAAGTTATCAAGACCAGCATTAGACACCCCTACAATTACTGGAACACTATTAATTAAGTTATTTACGTATCTTTTTATTAATGATTTTTGTTCTTCAATATTAAGCTTGTGAGCCTCTCCCATCACCCCAAGGATTGTAACCCCAGACACTTTACTTTCTATATAATAATTAGAAAGTCTATCAACAGATTCAAAATCAATTAAATTTTCATTATTAAAAGGGGTTGTTGCAATAGCAATTACACCTTTCATATCTTTAAATTCTTTTGTCACGCACCTTCCTAAAACTTATCTTAAATAAAAATTAAATTAGCTACTTAATAAGTCAAATCTTTAATTCTTAGTTCAGCAATTTTGTGAATTTCACTAATAGCAGTTTCAAATTCTTCAGTTTTGGTGTTATTAACTCTCTTTTGCATATTATCTATGATCTGGTTTTTATTTAAACCTTTCACTGCAATTATAAATGGAAATTTAAATTTTAATCTATATTCATTGTTGAGATTAGTTAAAATTTCAAATTCTTTATCATTGCATTGATCTAAACCAGCAGACTTTTGTTCATTTTCTGAAAACTTGGTCAATTTTTCTTTTTTGTGAAGCCTTTTTCCTAATTCAGGATGAGCATTAATCAAATTTAATTTCTCTGTTTCTGAAGAATTATCAACTATTTTTTTCATCATTAATTGTAATTCTTCTTTTGATTGAATCTTATTAATTTTGTCAGATAAAAGTCTTTCTGGCACCCATTGAGAATGCTCATAAATACTTTTTAGTAGATCAATTATTTCTTTTCTTTCCATTTTTTTTGAGAGAAATTTGAAAGTTTTATTGTACATTCTTTTGCCTGACATTATTATATCTAATTATTTAAGCATACTTTACACAAATTTAAATAGAGAAAAATATGGCAGGTCTTTCAACTCATGTTTTAGATACTAGCAAGGGTAAACCCGCAGCAGAATTAAAAATTGAATTATACAAAATATTGGATGCAGAAAAAATATTGATTAAAACTGTTTTGACAAATGAAGATGGCAGAATTGACCGACCTTTGTTATCTGCTGAAAGCTTAGAAGAAATTCATTATGAATTACTGTTTTTTGCTGGTGATTATGTGAAAAAACAAAATAGTGACCTTAAACATGTTTTTCTTGATAAAATACCCATTAGATTTTTTGTAAATAATAAATCTGAACATTACCATGTTCCATTATTACTATCTCCCTTTGGCTATAGTACTTATAGAGGGAGCTAATTTTTGATATTTTTATTTGAAGAATGGACTGAACTAATTTTGAGATGGTTCCATGTCATTGCCGGAATTGCGTGGATTGGCTCAAGCTTTTATTTCATTGCATTAGATTTAAGCTTAAAACAAAACAAAAATCTTCCAGATAAGTCTCATGGAGAAGCTTGGCAAGTTCATGGAGGTGGATTTTATCACTTAGTTAAATATCTTGTTGCACCGTCAAAAATGCCTTCAGAATTAACCTGGTTTAAATGGGAAGCCTATGCAACTTGGTTCTCAGGTTTTGCTTTGTTAGCTCTTATATATTACGCAGGCGCTGAATTATACATGATTGACATTGTCAAATATGACTTAGAAAAATATGAAGCTGTAATAATTTCACTACTAGGCATCTTCTTTGGTTGGGTAATTTATGATCTAGTGTGCAGATTATCATTAAGAACAAATGTCTATGTATTAATCAGTTCTATATTTATTTTAATTACTGTTATGTCGTGGGCTTATTCTGAAATATTTAGCTATAGAGGCGCTTTTATGCAGATAGGTACCGTTTTAGGTACTATTATGGTTGCTAATGTTCTTATGATCATAATTCCTGGCCAGAAAAAAGTTGTAGCTAGTTTGCTAGCAAATGAGACACCTAACCCAATTCATGGTGCTATTGCAAAACAACGATCTCTTCATAACAATTATTTAACATTACCTGTGATTTTTATTATGATTTCAAATCATTATCCTTTAATTTATGCTACAAAATATTCTTGGATAATCATTTCAATTATTCTAATAATTGGGGCGCTCATTAGACATTTTTTTAATATTAAACATACTGGAGCCAAACCACCTTACTGGGTATGTGTTCCAATAATTATTCTAGGATCAATGATTTTTTATATTTCAGACTTGGGTAAACCAAAACTAAATAACATAAAAAACACAGCTACTTTGATCGAACAAATCCCACAAAAAACTTTGGTAAGTGCTCAGGAGATAATTGTATCTAAGTGTTCAATGTGTCATGCGAAAGAGCCTTTATGGGAAAATATGAAAAATGCTCCAAAATTAGTCAATTTAGAAACATCTACAGATATAATTAATAACATTGATAATATATATAAACAGTCTGTGCTATCATACGCGATGCCACCTGGGAATATTTCTTTTCTTGAAGACAATGAAAGAAGTTTGATTAATCAACTTTATGTAAGTGTTAATAATCTGAAAAATAAATAGTCATTGGAGAATAGTTCATGAAAAACTTTGACATAATATTTAAAAACGGAAAAACTGTAACTGAAAATGGTTTAGAAAACTGTGACATTGCTGTTACTGATGGAAAAATTTGTGAAATAGGTAAGATCAATGCTGAAGCAAAAATTGTAGAGGATGTTTCTAATCTATTGGTTTTGCCAGGCGGTATAGATGCCCATGTCCACATAGATCAACCATCAGGACCAGACGTTGAGATGGCTGATAACTTTCAAAGCGCAACAAAATCTGCCGCAGCTGGAGGTAATACCACAGTTTTACCCTTTGCCATGCAAGAAAAGGGACAATCCCTAAGAGAATGTGTAGAAAATTATCATAAAAAGGCTAGTGGCAATTTGTATGTAGATACTTCATTTCACTTGATTATAAGTGACCCCTCACCACAAGTTTTAGGACAAGAACTCCCTGCACTGGCTAGAGATGGTTATACCTCTTTCAAAGTTTTTATGACATATGACGATCTAGTTTTAAATGATGAAGAACTTTTGAAAGTTTTCGAAGTAGCTAAGAATGAGAAAACGTTAGTTATGGTCCATGCTGAAGGATATGATGCTATTAGATTTTTAACTAAAAAATTAGAAAATGAAGGAAAATTAGCTCCTTATTATCATGGATTGTCTAGGCCTCAAATTGTAGAAAGAGAAGCAACACACAGAGCCATAAGTCATGCCCAAATAGTTGATATTCCAATTGTAATTGTTCATGTTTCGGGAGAGGAGGCACTATCTCAAATTAAATGGGCAAAAGATAGAGGAATTAAAATTTTTTCTGAAACTTGCCCTCAGTATATTTGTTTAACTGAAGATGATATGAAAGGATTAAATATGGATTTTGAGGGAGCAAAATACGTATGCTCTCCTCCACCAAGAGACTTAGAAAGTCAACAAGCTATTTGGGATGGATTAATCGATGGAACTTTCGATATCTTTTCATCAGATCATTGTCCGTTTCGTTTTAAGGATAGTAAGGGCAAAGATAGACCTGGAGCAAGAACATCATTTAAATGGGTTCCAAATGGTATTCCTGGAGTAGAAACAAGACTGCCAATTTTATTTTCTGAAGGAGTAAGCAAAAATAGAATTAGCTTGGAAAGATTTGTGGAGCTAACTTCTACAAATCCTGCTAAAATGTATGGCCTTTATCCTCAAAAAGGATCAATTAAAGTTGGATCTGACGCCGATATAACAATTTGGGATCCTAATAAAAAAAATAAAATTCAACAAATTAATCTAAGCCATGGCTCTGATTACACACCCTATGAAGGGTTAGATATTACTGGATGGCCTATACAAACTTGGTTAAGAGGAAATAAAATCTACGATCAGAATGAATTCATAGTTAACAAAAATTTAGGAAAATATATTTCTAGAGATTTTTGTATGCTTTAAGATAAATAGGAAAAAAAATGAGTATAAAAAATAAAAATCAAAATTTAACTAATCTAGCTTCTCCAAAAATTGGTACAAAAATAATTGAAGTTTCTGACGATTTCTTCGGTGAAGCTTCACGTATGCTAGATGATAAAGAACCAGTTTTCATTGAAGATAAGTATGATGAGCATGGAAAGTGGATGGATGGATGGGAGAGCAAAAGAAGAAGAGATGGTGGCAATGATTGGGCTATAATAGAGTTAGGATCTCCAGGAATTATTTCTGAGATAGATATTGACACAAGTTTTTTTACTGGAAATTTCCCTCCTTTTGCTTCAATTGAAGGTTTGTACAGCGATCAAAAACCTAGCAAAGACTCTGACTGGATTGAGATAATATCTAAAACATCTTTAAAGGGAGACTCCAGTAATAAATTTAAGATTCAATCAAAAACAAAAGTAAATTACATAAAATTACAAATTTTTCCTGATGGAGGGGTTGCAAGATTAAGATTGTTTGGTGAAGTAAAGTTTGATTGGGATATTTATAATAATAAAAAAGATCTAATTGAATTATCATCCTTAAAATTAGGTGGTTCTATTATTGCATATAATAATGCTCATTATGGTGACGTATCGGCTCTTCTATCTGATGGAAGAGGAAAAACAATGGGTGATGGTTGGGAAACAAGAAGGAGAAGAGAACCCGGTAATGACTGGATTATAATTAAATTAGCAACCAAAGGTTTAATAAAAAAAATTGAAATAGATACCGCTCATTTTAAAGGAAATTATCCAGATCAAGCATCAGTGCAGGCCTCAAACTTTGATGAAAATAAAAGTTTAGAAGAAATTATTAATGACTCACAGAACTGGAAATACATGTTGGACAAATCTAAACTTCAAGCAGACAATATACATCATTACGAAGTTCATGATACGTCAACTGAAGGTGTTACTCATGTAAGATTAAATATTTATCCTGACGGAGGGGTGTCAAGATTAAGAATTTTTGGTGTAAAATTGTAAAATGAATAATATTTCAATCGAGCAAATAGATACTAATATTTTTTCTAGATTTGGGAAAATTATAGAAAAGAAAAATGCATCAGAATTACGCTCTATCAATCAAGGAACCACTACTAGGTATCATAATATTTCTGAGTTAGATTTAGAAAGTAAAAATGGAAATTCAGGTATCTCTATCTTTTCTGGTTTACCAAGAGACCTTCCTATAGAAATAAAGATTATGGAAAAACATCCTGTTGCTTCTCAAAGTTTTCTTCCTATTCAAAATTATGATTGGTTAATAGTTGTTTGCGAAGAAAAAAATGAAGTGCCAGATTTGAGTACTTTAAGATGTTTCCATGTAAATGGGGATACTGGTGTCACATACAATAAAAATGTTTGGCACCATCCTCTTTTAGTTAAAAAGAAACAAGATTTTTGGGTAATTGACAGGATAAATGATCAAGAAGATTCTTCTATTAATTTAAAAGAATATCATTTCACAAATAATGAAATTAGATTCATAACTCTATAAATCCAGTAATCTTTTTGATGCAACCTTATGTTTTTCTAAAGATAGATTAAGATCAAAATTATTTAAGTGACCATTTTGAGATATTACCTCTCCATTGCAAATAGTGTAAGCAGTTTCAGCAGGAGTACATAATACCAAAGCAGCCAAAGGATCACTCCAAGCTCCAGACATAGCAATTTTATTCAAATCATATATTGCAAAATCTGCCGCTTTACCAACAGAAATCTGACCAATATCATTTCTGTTCAATACTTCTGCACCACCCCTTGTTGCTGTAAATAATGCTTCTCTTGGTGAAAATTTATTAGCACCTAAGTTTACTCTCTGTAATAACATTGCTTGGCGAGCTTCATTCAAAAGATTCCCACTATCATTTGAACTTGAACCATCTACGCCTAACCCTACTTTCACACCTTTATCTATCCACGTTCTCAAAGGGGCTATCCCACTTGCAAGTCTCATATTTGAACAAGGACAATGCGCAATACCAGTACCCGTTCTAGAAAATAATTCAATTTCATCTTTATTTAATTTTACACAATGAGCATGCCAAACATCATCTCCAACCCAACCTAAGTCTTTAATATACTCACCTGGGGTCATGCCAAAATTTTGTTTGGTATAAACAATATCTTCATCATTTTCTGCTAGATGTGTATGCATGCTAACCGAGTAATTTCGAGCTAACTTAGCAGTTTCCTTCATTAAATCTTGACTAACACTAAATGGTGAACAAGGTGCTAATGCAATTTTTAACATTGAAAATTCTGATGAATCATGAAAACCTTCAATCACCCTTTGGCAATCTTTTATAATTGAGTTTTCGTTTTCAGTGAGTGTGTCTGGTGGAAGTCCTCCCTTACTAACACCTATGCTCATTGAGCCTCTAGTAGCATGAAACCTACAACCGACTTCACCTGCCGCTTCAATTTGATTTTCAAGTTTTGATCCATTTGGAAAGAGATATAAATGATCACTAGAAGTAGTACACCCACTAATAACCATTTCAGATAATCCAATTAAAGTTGAAATATAAATATCAGTGGGTAAAATTTTATTCCAAATAGGATATAGGTTTGTAAGCCATCCAAATAATGACTCATTTTGGGAGCCTGGATAACAGCGTGTCAAATTTTGAAATAAATGATGATGTGTATTCACCAAACCAGGTATGACAACCTTCTCGAACGCATCAACAACTATTTCAGGATTATAGTTAAAATTTTTTAATTCTCCAATGTCAATAATTTTACCATCTTCACAATAAATAGATTTATTGAGAAGCTCTTTTCTATCATCGTCCATAGTGGCAATAATACTTGCATTTTTAATTAAGAGTTTTGACATTTTTACACAAAAAAAATTACACCGCTTTATTTAAGCGGTGTAATGTAACAATATTTAATAAACTTTTAAATGCTTATTTAATTTTCTTCTGGAAGCATTAAGTTCAGTACAACCGCTAAGAAAGCAGCTGGTAACAAGCCAGATGTCATTAACATCTGTAGCTCAGTTCCTAGTCCTGAAACCGAAGCTGGAACTTTTTGTAAACCAAAGCCAATAGAGAGTGATATAGCAA
>CACIRZ010000024.1 GCA_902589185.1 uncultured SAR116 cluster alpha proteobacterium | reverse complement strand
CTTTATTTCCACTTTTGTAAGTATCAGATTCTCTATAAACATCACCATTAGGTAGATTTACGTCATATAAGTGAATTTTATCATATTTGTATAAAATATCTCCCTTAGGTCCAACCAAAAAAGATCTATTGACTAACTTATCATCTAATTTTATGGGTAAAGAACCAATTAAAATAAAGATTGAATTAAGCTTAGCCATTTCTTTAAAAATTTGCAGGCTAAAGTTTTCATCTTCGGTTTTAGCCAATTTATTAGTTAAAAAAGAATTTTTTTGAAGTGTAGTGGCACATTCGGGTAAAGTAATCAATTCTGCTTCAACATCAAGGGCTTTATCAATTAAATCTTTAATTGTTTCTAGTGTATGTTTTTCATTCTTTGCAGATGAGTATTGGAGACAGGCAACTGATAATTTACGGTTCATATTATTCAACAAAATTTTCTAGGCCATTATCTTCTTCTAACTTATATAAATCATCACATCCACCTATATGTCGATCTTTGAAAAATATTTGTGGTACAGAAGTTCTTCCACCAGATTTTTTTATCATTTCATTTCTCTTGGAATAATCTAAATCAATATCTATTTCTTCAAAAGGAATGTTTTTCTTTTTTAAAAGAGATTTAGCACGATAACAAAATCCACAAAGTGAACTGGTATAAATAATTATATTTTTATTCATTATAATCCTCAAAAAATTATGAAAATAAGTCTTGTATGCAAAAAATCAGAGCATCATCAGCTGGAGGCATTTTATATCTTCTTAGCATATTTGGTTTAACCCACATAATTTTATTATTCTCCATAGATTTTGGCTCGCCTTCCCATCTTCTGCATACATATAAGAGCAAAAGCAACTGAAATTCTTTATAACTAAATTCACTAAAAGACAAAGGTGCAATACATTTGTTATTTATATTAATGTCAAGTTCTTCTTTTATTTCTCTTATTAGCGCAATTTCTGGCACCTCACCAGTTTCAACTTTTCCACCTGGAAACTCCCAAAAACCTGCTAGATGTTTATTTTTGGGTCTCTTTGATAATAAAATTTCATCAGCACCGTTAATTAATGCCAATGAAACTACAATTTTAATATTTTTATGACCTGTAATTGGCATTTATATCTATGTATTTATGGGTTAGGTCACATGTATATACAGCAGAACTTGACTTGCCTACTCCAACATCAATCTCAAGAAAAATATTATCTTGTTTTAAATGTTCTGTTGCTCGTAATTCCGAGTAGTTTTCATAAATCATTCCATTTTGTGTTACTTGTTCATCGCCAATATAAATTTTGATTTTATCTCTATTTGCTGGTTGACCTGATTTTCCAACAGCCATAATAATTCTACCCCAATTTGCATCCTCTCCAGCAATTGCAGTTTTAACCAAAGGTGAATTTGCTATAGAAAATGCTATTATTTTTGCTGATTTTTTTGACTTAGCGCCTGTAACTTTAATAGTTATAAATTTTGATGCACCTTCTCCATCCTTAATAATTAATTTAGCAAGTTCTAACATCAAGCTAAATAAATTTTCTTTAAATTCAATTAAGCGGTTGTCGTTAAAATTTTTAATCGGTTTGTGATTGGCTGTTTTAGTAGCAGTTAATAAAACAGTATCACTTGTTGATGTGTCGCTATCTACAGTTATAGAATTAAAACTCATCTCATTACTGGATACAATTAATTTTTGAAGAGTATCCGATGATATGTTTGCGTTAGTAAATACAAAACCTAACATTGTTGACATATTTGGTGCAATCATACCCGAACCTTTAGCTATTCCTATGATATCAATTTCAGCATTATCGATTTTACAAACTCTCTTGCTTACCTTTGTAAATGTATCAGTGGTTTTGATAGCAGTAGCAGCTTTTATCCAATCTGGGGTTTTGAATGGAGACATTGACTTTATGCTTTTTATTACTACGTCAGGATCCAATTGTTCTCCAATGACACCAGTAGAGGCTGTATATATTTGATTAATACTACAATTAAACTTTTTCGAAAGATATTTTGAAATTTTTAACACTGTTTCTTCACCTAGTTTTCCTGTAAATGCATTTGCGTTACCTGAATTTACTAAAATTGCCCTTACTACAGGTTCTTTGTACTTGGTAAGATTTTTTTTACATTGATTTACAGAAGCACTGGAGGTTAAGGATTGCGTAAAAACTCCAGCAATAGCTGATTTCTTTTTAAGCTCTATTAAAAGAAGATCGTCTTCATTATTTTGTGTCTTTTTAATGCCAGAGTAAATGGTTGAAATTTTTATGTCTTTCAACAGTTGATTCCTTTAACTTATTTTCATAATGCAATTTTAATTGATATTAATTATTAATTTCTTCAACAATTTTATTAAAATCTAAAATTTTTATACTTTTATTTTTTCTTAGTTGTTTTTCAAGGTTTGAAAGAGAATTTTGTTTAATTCTATTCACAATTTGTTGCTTAATATCATTAATTTTTTTTGGTTGAGAATCTCTAATATCATTCAACATTATTATATGATAACCAAATTTAGTTTTAACTGGTTTTTTTGTTATTGTTCCTTTTTTTAATCTAAACACTGCTTCTTCAAACTCTTTTACCATTTGACCAGATCTAAACCAACCTAGATTACCCCCATTTTTTTTTGAGGGTCCAATAGAATAAGATTTTGCAAGTTTTGAAAACTCTGATTTAATTTTAAGTTTTTCGATTATCTGCAATGCTTCATCCTCTTCTTTTACTAAGATATGGCTAGCATTAAACTCTTGAAAAGTTTTAAAGTTCTCGAGGTATTTTGTATAGAACTCCTGAATTTTTTCTTCAGATGTGTTGTTAGCAAGAAAATTATTAAGCCAGTATTTCGCCATTATTTGATCTTTATTTTTCTTTAAAATTTCAATAATCTCTTTTTGATCATTTAATTTATCCTTGTAAGCTTGTTTAGTGATTAAGTGCTGATTAATTAGTTCATTTACGATGTTTGGGTATATTTCAGAAAGAGGTTTTTCTCTAATTTCTTTTGGCAATCTATTAGTTGCATCAAGCACATCCTGTGCAGTAATGGTATGATTATCCACTGTTGCTACAGTGACTTGTCTAGGTTCTTTAGCATTTGCAATTGGTAGAGTAATAACTAAAAAAAAATTTGTAAGAATAAAAATGATTTTTAAGCAAGACATTTTAGTATAATCCAATTATAAGATTATTTTTTAAAGGGTTTTTTTAGTGAACACAAGGTATGATCTTTAATATTTATTATTATTTTAGATTTTATAGAACATTTCTGTGAATAATTGGAGCACTTTTACATGTTAAGTAAACTTACGTCTAGACTTTTTGGTTCTTCTAATGAAAGACAGATTAAGAAATATAAACCTATAATTGATCAAATTAACAACTTAGAAAACGAGTTTTCTAAGTTGTCGGATGAACAATTAAAGTTAAAGACAAAAATCTTTAAAGATAGATTATCAAAAAATGAAAATTTAAAAAATATTTTGCCAGAAGCATTTGCAACTGTTAGGGAAGCTTCGAAAAGAACATTGAAACAAAGACACTTTGATGTTCAATTGACTGGTGGAATGGTTCTTCATGAAGGTAAAATAGCTGAAATGAAAACTGGTGAAGGTAAAACCTTAGTTGCCACTTTAGCATGTTATTTGAATGCTTTAGAAGGTAAAGGTGTTCATGTAGTTACTGTTAACGACTATTTGGCTAGAAGAGATTCAGAATGGATGGGTCAAATATACAATTTTTTGGGAATGACTGTTGGTTGTATTATCTCAGAAATGGACGATGAACAAAGAAGAATTGCCTATAATGCCGATATTACTTATGGAACTAATAACGAATTTGGATTTGATTATCTTCGTGATAATATGAAATATAATCTAGTTGATATGGTTCAGCGTCCATTTAATTATGCTATTGTAGATGAAGTTGATTCTATTTTAATTGATGAAGCTAGAACCCCACTTGTTATTTCTGGACAATCAGAAGACTCTTCAATTTTGTATAAATCAATTGATAAATTCATCCCATCATTAAACGAAAATGATTATGAATTAGATGAGAAGCAAAGAACGTGTAATCTAACTGATACTGGTATTGAAAATATAGAAAAAGCGTTAAGGGCAGACAATATTATTAATGAAGGAAACCTGTTTGATGTTAAAAATATTTCCTTATTACACCATATTAATCAAGCACTGAGAGCTCATAAATTATTCAAAAAAAATACTCATTATATGGTTAAAAACGATAATGTTATTATTATTGATGAATTCACAGGACGTGCAATGGAAGGTAGACGTTTTGGAGAAGGACAACATCAGGCCATTGAGGCTAAAGAAAATGTCTCTATACAGCCTGAAAATCAAACTCTAGCTAGCGTAACCTTTCAAAATTATTTCAGAATGTATCCTAAATTAGCAGGAATGACAGGTACAGCTTTAACTGAAGAAGGAGAATTTTCTGAAATTTACAATCTTCATGTTATAGAAGTACCTACTAACTTGAAAATAGCTAGAGAGGACAAAAATGATGAAATTTATAAAACTAATGAAGAAAGAGATGAGGCTGTAATTAAACTAATCGAGCAATGTCAAAAAAATAATCAACCTGTTTTAGTTGGAACAGTGTCAATTGAAAAGTCAGAAATATTATCAAAATTGTTAACTGCTAAAAATATTAAACACGAAGTTCTGAATGCAAAATTTCATGAGCAAGAGGCTCAAATAATTGGTTATGCCGGGATGCCAGGGGCTGTTACTATAGCTACTAATATGGCAGGTAGAGGAACTGATATTCAATTAGGCGGAAATTTAGAAATTAGACAAGCCAAAGAAATTAAAACATTTTCAGATGCAAGCAAAGAAGTTAATGATTTAAAAATTGATATTGAAGCAAAGAAAAAGATAGCGCTTGCTGCAGGAGGTTTGTACGTAATAGGTACTGAACGTCACGAAAGTCGAAGGATCGATAACCAACTAAGAGGGAGAACAGGAAGACAAGGTGACCCTGGAAGATCTAAGTTTTTATTATCACTTCAAGATGATTTAATGAGAATATTTGGATCAGAGAGACTTGAAACTATGTTAGGTAAACTAGGACTGGAAAAAGGTGAAGCTATTGTACATCCTTGGATTAATAAAGCAGTTGAAAAAGCACAGGCTAAAGTTGAAGCACATAATTTTGAGATAAGAAAACAACTTTTAAAATTTGACGATGTTATGAATGATCAAAGAAAAGTAATTTTTGATCAGAGAAAAGATATTATGAAATCAGACAATATAAACACAATGATTACCGACATGCGTCATGAAGTGATTGAATCAATCGTATATCAATCTATACCTGATCAAAGCTACTATGATGAATGGGACGTAGAAAGATTGTCTGCAGATGTAAAAAATTATTTAGGTCTTAATGTTCCAATTAATCAGTGGGTTAAAGAAGATGGAATTATTGAAAAAGAATTTATTAACCGACTTAAGGATTTGTCTGACAAATATATGGCAGAAAGGGCTGTAAATTTTGGTGTTGAAGTTTTCAGAGAAGCAGAAAAAACTCTTCTACTTCAAGTATTAGATCAAGGGTGGAAAGATCATTTACTTATGTTAGATCAAATGAGACAGTCAATAGGCTTGAGAGCTTATGCACAAAAAGATCCATTAAACGAATATAAAAGAGAATCCTTTGAATTATTTGAAGAGATGCTTGATAAATTAAGAAAAACAATTACATCAGTATTGTCTTACATAGAAATAAAACAGGAAGAAACTATAGAAAAAAAAGATAATAGGTATCCATTAAAGGTTCCAAATAAGAAAATTCCAAGAAATGCAATATGTCCTCTATGCAATTCTGGGAAAAAATACAAACATTGTTGTGGTAAGTATTAAGTGAAATGATTAAATATCAATTAAAATGCAAATCTGGATTTTGTTTAAACGAAAAAGAGTTTGATGGATGGTTTCAAAGCATTAAAGCTTATGAAGAACAAAAACTTCAGAGATTAATTAATTGTCCAATCTGTGGTAGCGATGAAGTTGTGAAATCATTAACTACACCAAATCTCAAAATTAATAAAAATAAAATTTCAGTTGATATAGATAAAAATTCTAAGAATAAAAGTAAATTTTTAGCTAATGAAACTTCTGAAAACATCTCAACTCTTTTAAGAACGCTAAAAAAAGAAATCCAAAAAAACTCTACATATGTAGGTAATGAATTTGTTTCTCAAGTACGTTCTATGAAAGAAGGAAAAATAAAAGAAAAGCCAATACATGGCCAAGGAACAAATGAAGAAATACAGGAATTAAGAGATGAAGGTATTGACGTGGTTAATATTCCTTGGATATCTGACGATCATTAGATTATAATTTAATTCCTGCTGCACCATAATTGACCTGCATGTTTGATGAAAGTTTGAAGTTTCCAAATTCTTTGTCAATTATATTTTTAAGTTTAAATGTTGGTGCAAAACCTGTAAAACTATCCAAAATTATACCATGCTGTTCAGCTTCTTTTGCTAAACTTTCTGGAGAAATAAGCTTTTCTACGTCGTGAGTTCCTGAAGGAAGTATTTTTAATACATCTTCTGCAAAATATTTTCCTAATAATATACCTAAAAGAGAGTTATTAATTGTAGTAAATATAACCAGCCCACCAGGACGGCATAAATTAGAAATATCAGATAGAAATATTCTTCTGTCATATACATGCTCAATTACTTCAGAAGCAATTACTAAGTCAAATTTATTTAGAGCTTTTTCTTTTTTAACCTTTAAAAGTTCACTTGTTGTAATACATTTGTAATCTATTTCTAATCGGCTTTTTTTTGCATGCTCTTTGGCAATATCTATTGAGCTTTTTGAAGCGTCAATTCCTGTAATATTTGCTCCTAATCTTCTTAATTTTTCAGACAAGATTCCACCACCACAACCAATATCTAAACAATTTAAACCATCAAGAAGATTAACTCCTGTATTACCTTTTTTTAAAATTCTGGTTGAATTCTGCGTTATAAACTCAATTCTTGCATTTGACATTTTATGTAAAGCTGAAAAAGGACCAGAGATATCCCACCATTTGTTGCTTAATGAAGAAAATTGTTCTATTTCTTTTTTGTCTACTGTATTAGTCATTATGAATTTAATTTTATTAAAATAGATCTTACAAGGATAACAGAAATTTGAAACTTGTGGTATTGAAATTTGGGGGGACGTCTGTTGCGGATGTTCCGCAAATAAAAGAAATTGCTTTAAAAGTTAAAAAGGAAGTAAATAAGAGTAACAAAGTTATTGTTGTGGTATCTGCCATGGCAGGAGTAACTAATAATTTAGTAGATTTAGTTAAAACTACCTCGGAAACACCTTCTTTCTCAGAATATGATGTCGTCTTATCTACTGGTGAACAAGTTACTTCAGCATTATTGGCAACTGCTTTAAATAATTTGAATATAAAGGCTCGTTCTTGGTTGGGTTGGCAAGTACCAATAATATCTGATAATTCATATGGTAAAGCTGTGATTGAAGAAATTAAAACAGATAACATACTTAAATTTTTAAAAAAAAATCAGGTTGCAATAATATCAGGATTTCAAGGTGTATCAAAAGAAAACAGAATTACAACTTTGGGAAGAGGTGGTTCAGATACATCTGCAGTTGCAATAGCCGCGGCTTTTTCAGCTGAGCGTTGTGATATTTATACTGATGTGGATGGGGTTTATACCACAGATCCAAGGATAGTGAAAAGTGCAAAAAAACTTGATTTAATTACATATGAAGAAATGTTAGAATTAGCTTCTCAGGGAGCTAAAGTTCTCCAAACCAGGTCTGTAGCATTAGCTATGAAATATAATGTAAAATTGAGAGTTCTTAGTAGCTTTGAAGACTTGCCTGGAACTTCCATAATTAAAGAGGAAAAAAATATGGAAAAAACTGAAATAAGTGGAATTGCACATAGCTTAAATGAGGCTAAAATAACATTATCTGGTGTTCCTGACAAACCAGGACAGGCAGCAGAAATTTTTGGTGCACTAGCAAAATATTCAATTAATGTTGATATGATTGTTCAATCTTCTTCTATAAATCATGAAGCTACTGATATTACTTTTACAATACCAGAGACAGATTTAAAGATAGCTGAAAGCACAATTAAAAAAATACAAAAAAAGATTGGTTTTAAGAAATTTATTACGGATACAAATGTAGTCAAAATCTCAGTTATTGGAAATGCTATGAAAACTCAGTCAGGTATTGCAAAGACTATGTTTGAAACATTAGCTAACAATCAAATTAACATTCATGTTATTTCAACTAGTGAAATTAAAATTTCAGTTCTCATATCATCAGATTATTATGAACTTGCGATGAGATCGCTACATTCCGCATTTGGTTTAGATGTTTAAATGTTCAATGATTAGACAGTAAATTTTTTAAAATTTGTGTCGTTAAAACAAATGTTGATTTAAAAAGTTACTCAATATAAAATGCTTTATCGTGAGGAGATAAAATGTCTTTTAAAAATGAAAATGATAAAAATAATTCATTTTTGGATAAAGATAAAAAAATTGATAAATCAGTATCAGATGCAATTAATGAAGCTTTTGATCAAGTTGAATTATCATCTGTTGGTAAGTTATGTCTGGACGCAAGATTAAAAAAAGGTTTAACGCAAGAACAAGCTGGAACTTTATTAAAAGTTAGAGTTAAAATTATAAAAGATTTTGAAGAAGGGGAACATATCGATTTACCTGGGCTGGCTTATAAAGTTGGATTTGTTAGATCATACGCGCGTCTTTTAGATTTAGATAGTGACTTATTAGTTAAAGAATTCAAAGAAAGTTTGGAATTAACTTCCTTCAAAGAAGAATACAATTTCCTTACTCCTGAATTAAATAAAAACAACTATCTTCCTATTGGAGTAGTTGTTTCAGTTTTTATTGCTATTTTGTCTTATACTGGTTGGTATTACAGTGATAGAAGTAATAAAATAGAACAAGTTTCAGACCAAAAAAGAGAAGAAACATTTACAAAAACAGCTGAAATTGAAAATAACAGTTATGTTATTATTGAAGAAAATTTTTCTAATAATTTATCCTCCTCAAAAACAAATGATGAAAATAAACTTCAAGAATTAAACTCTAAAATAACTATGAGTGAAAATAAATCAGAAAGTATGATTCCAAAAAATACTGAGTTGTCTGCTACTGCTAATGAAAGAGATCCAAGTTCAGAAATGGTTCTTAAAGCTACTGGTAATAGTTGGGTGGAAATTGAAGATATGGAAGGTAATATTCTTATGACAAGGCTTATGAGGCCAGGCGAAACTTATGTTGTTCCCAACATAAATGGATTGACATTTAACACTGGAAATGCCGGTGCTTTGTCTTTATCACAAGGCGATATTATAGTTCCCAAATTGGGTGAAGTTGGCGAAATTATTACCGCTCGACCATTAAATATCAAGACTTTTTCAAAAAAAGAATTAATTGATTAAAATCATTTATAAATCATTTTAACTTTTTAAAATTTTAAAGTTTAAGAACATAATAATGAACATTAGGCCTTATAGACAAATAGAAAGAAGAAAATCAAGAAAAATAAAAGTAGGAAGTGTTTTTGTTGGAGGTGATGCACCTATTACAGTCCAAACTATGACAAACACAAAAACGACGGATATTGATGCTACATTAGAGCAAATCTACTCTACTGTAGATGCTGGTGTTGATATTGTTCGTGTTTCATGCCCTGATAAAGAATCTACTTCAGCTTTAAAAGAAATAATTAAATTATCACCTGTTCCCATCGTTGCTGATATACATTTTCATTATTTAAGAGCAGTTGAAGCTGCGGATGCTGGTGCTGCCTGTTTGAGAATTAATCCTGGAAACATTGGTAATATTGATAAAGTAAAAGAGGTTATTAATGCAGCAAAACAAAATAACACTTCTATAAGAATTGGTGTTAATGCAGGATCGTTAGAAAAAAGCATTTTAGACAAGCACGGTGAACCAACGCCTGAAGCCCTTGTGGAATCTGCTTTAAATCATGTGCGTATTTTAAAAGACAATGATTTTTATGAATATAAAATTAGTGTGAAAGCCTCTGATGTCTTTCTAGCAGTTGCTGCTTATTTGCAATTAGCTGAAATAGAAGATTGTCCTTTACATATAGGTATTACGGAAGCAGGGAGTCTAAGATCTGGAACAGTTAAATCGTCAATAGGATTAGGAAATTTATTGTGGTCAGGTATTGGAGATACCATACGAGTTTCGTTGTCTGCTCATCCTTCTGAGGAAGTAAAAGTTGGTTATGAATTACTTAAATCATTAGGACTTAGAAGAAGAGGTGTTACAGTTATTTCTTGTCCTTCATGCGCAAGACAGCAATTTGATGTGATTGAAACTGTACAAGAAGTTGAACAAAGACTAGAACATATTTCTGAATCTATTACTGTTTCATTAATTGGATGTGTTGTAAATGGCCCAGGAGAGGCAAAAGAAACTGACATTGGCTTAACTGGCGGTGGGAAAGGCACACATCAAATTTATGTAAACGGTATAACAGATCATATAATTAAAAATGAAAATGTTGCTGATTATATAGTTAATTTTGTTCTAAAAGAAATTGAACAAAGAAAAAGTATCCAACTAAAGTAATTTTAATCATATAGGCTCATAATGGAAAAATTAAGAACTGTAAGAGGTGTACATGATTTGTTGCCCAATGAGTTACATAATCATAATGAAGTTATAAATGCGGGATTAGAAATTTCAGATAAGTATAATTATTCTCAAATTGAAATACCTATATTTGAATTTGCCGAAGTTTTTACAAGACCACTTGGAAAATCAAGTGATATTGTAACAAAAGAGAATTATATTTTTAAAGATAGAAGTGAAGATGAATTAATGTTAAGGCCTGAAGGAACTTCTGGTGTAGTTAGGGCATTTCTAAATGCAGGTCTTGTTCAAGATGTTCCACAACGTTTTTCATATTATGGACCGATGTTTAGGTATGAGAGACCTCAAAAAGGAAGGCTTAGACAATTCAAGCAATTTGGCATTGAATGCTTAGGTTTATGCAGTTCTATGGCCGATATAGAAGTAATATCTTTAGGAAATGATTTTTTGTGTCAATTAGGTCTTTTAGATAAAATTAAATTAAAAATTAATACTTTAGGAGATTTTGAAAGTAGAAAAATCTATAGAGACGCTCTTGTCATTTATTTAAATGATTATAAATCCAAGCTATCTAGAGATAGTTTAAAAAGATTATCTGTAAATCCTCTTAGGATACTTGATTCTAAAAATGAAGGAGATCAGAAAATCATTGAAAATGCTCCAAATATTTTAGAATATTTAAACCCTAACTCAAAGGCAAGGTTCGATGATATTTGTAAAGGCTTAGATCACTTAAATATTGACTATACCATTGATAACAATCTTGTTAGGGGATTAGATTATTATTGTCATACTGCATTTGAATTTATAACAAATGAACTTGGTTCGCAAGGAACCGTGCTAGCTGGTGGAAGATATGATGGCCTATCTAAAATGTTAGGTGGACCAGATGTTCCTGGCGTTGGATGGGCTGCAGGTATAGAAAGGTTAGCGTTGATGGCTCAAAGTAAATTCGTAAATAAAATAGATGTAGTACTAATTGGTCAATCTGAAAATATTAAATTTTTATTACTACCTATTATGAAGAAATTAGTCCAAAACGGGATCAAAACTGAAATTATTTACAATGGAAATTTATCAAAAAAGTTTAAAAGAGCAAACAAAATCAAAGCTTTATATGCCATTATTTTAGGTGAAGAAGAAATTAGTAAAAAAGTAGTCAAACTTAAGGACTTAAACATGGGAAGTGAAGAGTTTTTAGATTTGAACCAAGCAATAAAAAAAATAAAAAATTAATGAGGGTTTGGAGTAAAATTTGAGTTTAAAAAATAATATTGATAAAATTGTAGTTAGACAAAATGAGATTGAAAATTTACTTGTCAACTCTTCTGAATTAAAACCATCTGAATTGGCTGATTTATCAAAAGAATTATCTGAAATTAAATCAATAACTGATCTTGTTAATAAAAAGGAACATTTAGTTAGAGAGATTTTAGATTTAAGTGAAATTATAAATGATAAAAATGCTGATAGTGATATTAAAGATATTGCAACTAAAGAGTTTAATTCGTTAAAAGAAGATATTAATAATCTTGAAACAGAAATCCAATTTGCATTATTACCTAAAGATAAAGACGACACTAGAAATGTAATTTTGGAAGTCCGTGCAGGTACAGGAGGTGATGAAGCAGGTTTGTTTGCCTCTGATCTTTTTTCTATGTATGAAAAGTTATCTATAAAGAATAAATGGAAATTTGAGGTTATGGAAGTGTCAGAAACAAGTGTAGGGGGGTATAAGGAGGCACAAGCTAATATCATAGGAAATGGCGTCTTTGGGAGGATGAAATTTGAATCAGGTGTTCACAGAGTACAAAGAGTTCCGGCTACGGAAACTAGTGGAAGAATTCATACTTCTGCTGCAACAGTTGCAGTTCTTCCTGAAGCTGAAGATTTAGAAATACTAATCGAAGAAAAGGACTTAAGAGTAGATGTTTTTAGATCAAGCGGTCCAGGTGGGCAATCTGTTAATACCACTGACTCAGCAGTTAGAATAACTCACATTCCATCTGGGATTGTTGTTAGTCAACAAGATGAAAAATCTCAACATAAAAATAGAGCAAAAGCTATGAAAATTCTTCAATCACGATTGTATGAAGCAGAAAGACAAAAACAACAAGATAGAAGGTCTTCAACAAGAAAAGATCAAGTTGGTTCTGGCGACAGGTCTGAAAGAATTAGGACTTATAACTTTCCTCAAGGAAGAGTTACTGACCATAGAATAAATCTAACATTACATAAATTAGAAAAAATCTTAAATGGTGAGGCTCTTGACGATTTAATTGATGCTCTCGTAGTTGAAGATAGAATGTTAAAGCTTACTTCAAATGACTTATAAATACATTGATGTTTATACATTAATAGAACCAGAAGTTTTAAAACTCAGAAATATTGGTGTTGAAACTGCTAATTTAGACTGTAGGCTACTACTTTCAAAATCTTTGCGTAGACGTGAATCAGTATATAATCATCAAAATATATTCATTTCACAAAGTGAGATTGCAAAATTTCGAAGTTTAATTCAACAAAGATTAAAAGGGAAACCCGTTTCAAGAATTATTAATAGAAGAAATTTTTGGAAAAAAGAATTTGAACTTAATGAGGAGACATTAGATCCGAGATCTGACTCAGAAACATTAATTGAAACAATCATAGAGCAATATAAAGAAAAATTACAATTCTTAAAAATTCTCGATCTTGGGTCTGGTTCAGGTTGCTTAGGTTTATCACTTTTGGAAGAATACCCTCAATCTGAGGCTTCATTTTTTGATATATCCCAAAAATCTTTAGAAATAGTAAAAAAAAATGCACTTAATTTAGGTTTGTCAGAAAGGTCAAAATACATAAACTTAAACTGGAAGGTTGATGGTTGGGACAAAAAATTAATAACAATTGAAAAAAATATAAAGTATGATGTTATAATTTCAAATCCACCCTATATACCAACTGATATAATTAAAACATTAAAAAAAGAAGTACAAAAACACGATCCATTTGTTGCATTAAATGGAGGGAAAGATGGACTTGATGCATACAAATCTATTTTACCTAAGCTTTTAAACATTATAAAATCGGATGGAAAAATTTTTTTAGAAATTGGTAAGGGACAAGAAAATTGTGTTATTAAAATAGCTACAGAGCATGGATTGTCACTTAAAGAACTTAAGAAAGACTTGTCAGGAGTGACTAGAGTACTAATTTTTATTGTTAAATAATTTTTTTTGTGCTTGGCTTAAAAGAAAAAACTTTATATAACTATTTTTTAAGTTGAAAACTTAAATTCAAACCTTAAATTTACATTAATTGAGTCCGTAGGTTGAAATAAGGACTCTTAACCAATTACAACAAGCTTTGTGTAAGAAAAAATTAATTAGTATAAATCCTAGGATAATTATGAGACAGCAAAATAATGGACGTCGACGCCAAAATCGTGGATCAAATCGTCGAAATTTTAATAACGGTAACTTAAATGGCAACATTAACAAAAATACTGTAATTGATAGTTCTGGACCTGATGGTCGTCAAAGAGGATCAGCGGCACAACTAAATGAGAAGTACACTTCTCTAGCTTCAGATGCATCTTCATCTGATGATAGAATTTTAGCAGAATCTTTTTTACAATTTGCTGACCATTATTATAGACTTCAAAAAGAGATAGAACTAAACAATGAAAATAAAGAAGCTAAAATTAAACCCGAATTAACTACTACTTCAAATAACTCTTCCATTATAGAAATAGATGACAATGAAAAAACTACAAAGACACCTTCAAGGCGAAAGAGAGGCTTTCAAATGAGAGAAGCTGAAGTGTCAACTTTAGAAAATAATGATGAAAAAAATGAAGTAAAAGAAATTAAGAATAACAAAAGCCAGAATAACGACTTATTAATTTAATTTTAAATAACTTTCTATTAAAATTTAAATAATATTTTCAGAGCTTTATATTGAAAAACTCCTAATTAATTAACACATATATATCAATATGATCTAATAATAGGTTTAAAAATAGATAATTTAATAAATGAGTTTTCTGATAGATCTAAGGTAATTTTTAGCTCAGCATATAATTTAGCTAATAAATATGAAAAAAATCTAACTTCACTTCACATATTATACGAAATATTAAATATTTCAGAGCAATATATCATTGATATGCTAGTTGCCCTAGGTACAAACATTGATCGTCTGAAGATTGATATATTTTCATTGTTAAATAAGAACAAAAAATTAGGTCGTGCACAAGAAATTGATAAAAGCGTAATAACTCTTATCCATACATCAAAAAAATTAATTAAACAATTTGATGATGAAATTATAACTCAGGAAATATTACTACTTTCATTTACATTGATTAATGATCAAGGAAAAGAAATTTTATCAAAATTTAATATTACTTATGAAGCGCTTTTAAAAGAAATAAAAAGATTTAGGAAGGGTAAAAAAGCTATGAATAATAATGCAGAATCTGGTTTTGATACATTAAATAGATTTGCTGTCAATTTAACAAATAAAGCCTCTAAGGGGCAATTAGATCCTGTGATTGGAAGAGATGAAGAAATTAGGAGGTTAATACAGGTTTTATCAAGAAGAACTAAAAATAATCCCGTTTTAATTGGAGAGCCTGGAGTTGGGAAAACTGCTGTTGTAGAAGGTTTAGCAATCAGGATAGCTAATAAAGATGTGCCTGAAAAACTAAAATCTAAAGAAATATTTTCTCTTGATTTAGCCAGTATTTTAGCAGGTTCTAAATTTCGTGGTGATTTTGAGGAAAGATTAAAATCTTTATTAAACGAAGTTGAAAAGAAAAAAGATAAAATTATTTTATTCATTGACGAGCTCCATACTCTAGTTGGAGCTGGTGGCGCTGACGGTTCACTTGATGCCTCTAATATGTTCAAACCCGCCTTAGCAAGAGGTGAGCTTCATTGTGTTGGAGCAACCACTTTGGACGAATATAGAAATTATATCGAAAAGGACAAAGCTTTAGAAAGACGTTTCCAGCAAGTTTATATAAATGAACCAGATATAGAAAACTCAATATCGATGATGAGAGGTCTTAAAGAAAAATATGAGTTGTTTCATGGAATTACCATTACAGATAAAGCGTTATCAGCATCTGTAACTTTATCCTCAAGATATATTAATGATAGATTTTTACCAGATAAGGCAATTGATCTAATAGATGAGGCAGCTAGTAGAAAAAGAATTGAAATTGATTCTAAGCCTGACTCATTAGATGAGATAGATAGAAGAATTATGCAATTAGAAATAGAGAAAAAAGTGCTTAAAAAGGAAAATAATAAAATATCAGATGATAGATTTTTAAAAGTTGAAAATGAATTAAAAGAATTAAAGTCATTATCCAAAGAGCAAACTGAAAAATGGAAGTTAAGTAAAAAAACTTTAGAAGAAGAGCAACAGAAGAAAATTAATCTAGAAAATGCAAGAAATCAGCTAGAAATTGAAAAAAGAAATGGAAATTGGGAAAAGGCTGGTGAACTTTCCTATCAAATAATACCAAACTTAGAAAATAATATTTCTAAAAATGACAATACAGATAATCTCTTAAATACAATTGTTACTGAAGAAGATGTGGCTTCCGTTGTATCTAAATGGACAGGAATACCAGTTGAGAAAATGATGGAGTATGAACGTGAAAAATTAATAAAAATCGAAGGTGAGCTAAAAAAATCAATTGTGGGTCAGGACCATGTATTGTCAGCAATATCTAAAACAATTATTCGTTCCAGAGCTGGCTTGAGTGATCCAACTAGTCCTTTAGGAACTTTTTTGTTTTTAGGGCCTACTGGGATTGGTAAAACCGAAACTGCTAAATCTTTAGCCCAATTTTTGTTTAATGAAACAGACTCTTTAATAAGAATAGATATGTCTGAATATATGGAAAAACATTCTATATCTAGATTGATTGGTGCTCCTCCAGGCTATGTTGGCTATGATGAAGGAGGTATTTTAACTGAAGCAGTTAGGCGTAGACCTTATAGAGTAATACTTTTTGATGAAATTGAAAAAGCGCATTTAGATGTTTTAAATTTACTTTTACAAGTCATGGATGATGGTAGATTAACAGATAGCCATGGAAAGACTGTTGATTTTACAAACACAATCATAATAATGACGAGTAATATTGGAGCACAATATTTTAAGTCTAATATCGACTTTAGTTTAAAAAACGAAAAAAATAATTTCATAAAAAAAGAAATTATGACTTCAGTCAAGTCTATATTAAGACCTGAATTTATAAATAGATTAGACGAAATTTTATTTTTTTCAAAATTAGGTAAATCTCACATTCATAAAATTGTTGAAATACAATTAAATTACCTTAGGAAAAGACTATTAATTAATAACATTTTTATTGAATGGACTTCAGAAGTTAATAATTTACTGGCTTTAAATGGCTATGATCCAGAATATGGAGCAAGACCAATAAAAAGAGAAATAAGAAATGTTATTGAAGATAAAATAAGTGAGCTAATCATAAGTAATAAAGTTGAAGATGGTAAAACATTGTTTGTAGACGTAGTTGATAATAAAATCGATATAAGTGTAGGATAATTAATTTGAGATTAAAATTTTTGAAATATAATGATTATTAATTGCTAGTTTTTTATTTCGATTTGATTTTTCAAGTGCAATTTTTTGGTTAAGGATCTTTTGAACATGGTTTTTATAATTACTAATGTCTCCTTTAGAAATGTTTTTCCCTGCCGGCAACTTAATTCTCATGGGATTTACTTGAATGTTATTTTTTATCACTTCATAATGTAAATGTGGTCCAGTTGATCTGCCGGTAGTTCCTACATAACCAATTATTTTACCCTGTGAAACTCTTTTACCACTCCTAACATTTTTGTGAAATCCTGATAAATGAGCATACGCAGTTTTGTAAGTTCCTGTATGTCTGATTCTAATATATTTACCATATGATCCATTCCATCCTGCTTTTTCTATAATTCCATCTCCAGCAGCAAAAACTGGTGTTCCAGTGGGCGCTGCAAAATCAAGACCTCTATGCATTTTTGTATAACCTAAAATAGGATGTTTTCTGTTTCCATATCTGCTTGATAATCTTGCACCATTTATTGGTGTTTTCATTATTGTTCTTTTTGAAGATTTACCATTTTCGTCATAATATTGTGGAAAGCCAAATTTATCTTCATAATTGAAAAAATTTAAATTATTTCCAGATAAACTCATTGAAACATATTTTATTGGTTTTGTTTGAATAACCAAATTACTTAAAATATCAATTTCTTTTGTAAACAAGACTTCAAAACTATCACCTGAACGAATTTCTCTTTGAAAATCGACTGAGAAGCCAAGTAAGCTTATCATTTCTAACAAAGTATTTTCTGGAATTCCTGACTTAAGAGCAGAAATATATAAATTATTCTTAATTACACCTCTTATCAATGTATCTTCATTTCTAGTAGGTCTCAAGAAAATCTGTGATTTATAATTATTATTTATGTCTTGCCAAACAAAAATATCTTTAGTTTTGGTAAAGTTTAATTTTAGAGCTCCTCCCGTTAGACTTGATGGATTTGAGTATTGTATAATCATTCCAACTGGCAGAGAGCTGAGTATTTTGGATCCATCATTTATTTTATTAATTGATTTTATGATTTTAATGATATGGTAATTTTTAAATCTAATTCTTTTTAATGCTGTGCTTAAATTCTCATTTTTGTTTAGTCTTGTTTTTTTAATATTGGCAACTGGTTTTGCGCCAACTTTCTGTACTAAATTGAAAATTGTGTCAGCTGATTCTTCGAGATTAAAAAGGTTTAACGGACGTTTCAAAGGAAAGTTTTTTGTATTGCTTTTTATGGGGGCTGAATATACATGATCTGATTGAAAACAAAAAAGTAATATTATAAACGAACCTATTACAGCAAGAAAATGCCCTAACAATATATTATTAAATACTTTTTTCATAATGTGAGCGATATTGACTACATATTTTTAAAAAGTCAAGACTACAATTTTAAATATAGATTTTGGGCAATATTTTTATTAAAAAAATTATAAAAAAAAAAAAATAAAATTTTTGCATTATTTTTGTCTTTTAAGTTTGACATATGTTAATATGCTGAGTATAAACCCTTTTCGATTAGATTTTAATCGAAAGCTATTTACACTAATGTGTTATCTGTTTGATATTGTTAATTTAAGAAGAGATTCACGGACGGCGGTTATTCGTTTTGTATAATAACATATGGTCGTCTATTGAATCGCGCAATTTACCATAAAAAAATAAACAAATTTTTTTGTTTGTCAGTAACTTGAGTGTGAAGGTATGATTACCTTTTCGGTTGAATTTTTTAATTCATACCCATCAAACCTAAGAGTTTGATCCTGGCTCAGAATGAACGCTGGCGGCATGCCTAACACATGCAAGTCGAACGAGATTTTCGGATCTAGTGGCGCACGGGTGAGTAACGCGTGGGAACCTACCTTTTAGTACGGGACAACGTTTGGAAACGAACGCTAATACCGTATACGCCCTCCGGGGGAAAGGTCAGCCGCTGAAAGAGGGGCCCGCGTCTGATTAGCTTGTTGGTAAGGTAATGGCTTACCAAGGCTACGATCAGTAGCTGGTCTGAGAGGATGATCAGCCACACTGGGACTGAGACACGGCCCAGACTCCTACGGGAGGCAGCAGTGGGGAATATTGGACAATGGAGGCAACTCTGATCCAGCAATGCCGCGTGTGTGATGAAGGCCCTAGGGTTGTAAAGCACTTTCAACGGTGAAGATGATGACGGTAGCCGTAGAAGAAGCCCCGGCTAACTTCGTGCCAGCAGCCGCGGTAATACGAAGGGGGCGAGCGTTATTCGGAATTATTGGGCGTAAAGGGCTCGCAGGCTGCTTGAACAGTTAGACGTGAAATCCCCGGGCTCAACCTGGGAACTGCGTTTAATACTAGCAAGCTAGAGAAATAGAGAGGAAAGTGGAACTCCCAGTGTAGAGGTGAAATTCGTAGATATTGGGAAGAACACCAGTGGCGAAAGCGACTTTCTGGCTATTTTCTGACGCTGAGGAGCGAAAGCGTGGGGAGCAAACAGGATTAGATACCCTGGTAGTCCACGCCGTAAACGATGTGTGCTAGATGTTGGGAGGTTACCTTTCAGTGTCGTAGCTAACGCACTAAGCACACCGCCTGGGAAGTACGGTCGCAAGATTAAAACTCAAAGGAATTGACGGGGGCCCGCACAAGCGGTGGAGCATGTGGTTTAATTCGAAGCAACGCGCAGAACCTTACCAGCCCTTGACATGTGGAGTTTGGTTATCAGAGATGATTTCCTTCAGTTCGGCTGGCTCCAACACAGGTGCTGCATGGCTGTCGTCAGCTCGTGTCGTGAGATGTTGGGTTAAGTCCCGCAACGAGCGCAACCCTCATCTTTAGTTGCCATCAGTTAGGCTGGGCACTCTAGAGAAACTGCCTGGGATGACCAGGAGGAAGGCGAGGATGACGTCAAGTCCTCATGGCCCTTATGGGCTGGGCTACACACGTGCTACAATGGCGGTGACAAAGGGAAGCAATAGGGCAACCTGGAGCAAATCCCAAAAAGCCGTCTCAGTTCGGATTGTTCTCTGCAACTCGAGAGCATGAAGTTGGAATCGCTAGTAATCGTAGATCAGCATGCTACGGTGAATACGTTCCCGGGCCTTGTACACACCGCCCGTCACACCATGGGAGTTGGTTTTACCCGAAGACGGTATCCTAACCTTTTAGGAGGGAGCCGGCCACGGTAGGGTCAGCGACTGGGGTGAAGTCGTAACAAGGTAGCCGTAGGGGAACCTGCGGCTGGATCACCTCCTTTCTAAGGAAAATACAAAACCGTGTGTCGCCGTCTTTGAATCTCTTCTTTTTGAACTTATTAAATTATAGTTTTGCTACAGCTGAAGGCGCGTAGCTCAGTTGGTTAGAGCGCACGACTGATAATCGTGAGGTCGGCAGTTCAAATCTGCCCGTGC
>CACIRZ010000023.1 GCA_902589185.1 uncultured SAR116 cluster alpha proteobacterium | reverse complement strand
GTTGTTAATAATTGCGGGATAAATTACATAATAACCATTTTCTTGAATCAATATCTGTAAAATTGTTTTGGACAAATTATAGGCACTCTCTTTAAATGAGATTGTTCTATAAATTTTTTTCTTTTTAATACAATTATTTGATCCAACTACAAACTTTCTACTTATTCCATCAATTCCATCAGAACCAATCATTAAATTAGTTTTAAAAATCTGTCCTTTGTCATCAATTAATTCATTATACTTATAATTTGAAATTATATTTGTCACATTAGAGTTAAACATTTTAACTGTATTTTTTTTAAGTGCATTTTTTTTGAAAAAACTAATTATGCTTTTTCTTTCGATAGAACCGTAATTGTAATTTTGTTCTATTAAGTCTTGATGATATAAAACTTCTAAATTATTGTTTGAATTTAATTTTTTTATGTAAATACTATAAAATGGTTCCAAATATTTTTCGATGTTTCTTAATTCTATAAGGTTTGACAATGCCTCCCAACCATTGGGTGTAATCTGTTGGGACCCAAAACTTTCGTTTTTTCCTTCAAAAACATCTATAGAGTAACCACTATCAGCAAAAATACTCGTGGCTATCCAAGAAGAAAACCCTCCACCAATTATAGTTAAATGTTTTTTCATCTTTTAATAAACTATGTATTATTAATTATAATTATTATAAAACCTTGAAATATAAATATTTAAATAACATATGGCTAATATATTAGAAAAACTGATATTTTACATCATTAATTTTAATTTTTTAATACAACATTATTGATTATAAATAACTTGAACTTTCAAAAAAAATACTAAACATTAATTTACAAATCTAATTAAATTTTGAGCAATCTATGCATATAAAAGTAAAAAAACAACTATCCGACATTGGAATAAATAATATTTCTGAAATTGTTTATAATCCATCTTATGAGCTTCTTTATAATGAAGAAAATGATGAAAGTTTATCAGGATTTGAGAGGGTTCAAAATACTGAGTATGGAGCCGTTAATGTAATGACGGGTATTTATACCGGCAGGTCTCCTAAGGACAAGTATATATTAAAAGATGAAACAACAGAAAACAACTTATGGTGGAGTTCAGAAACTTCAAAAAATGATAATAAACCAATAGATAAAAAAATTTGGAACAATCTTTACAAAATAGTCAGCAATCAACTTTCTAACAAAAAACTGTACGTAGTAGATGCATTATGTGGAGCTAACAATGATAGTTGTCTCAAAGTAAGATTTGTGATGGAAGTTGCTTGGCAAGCTCACTTTGTAACAAATATGTTTATAAGACCATCTGAAGAACAACTTAAAGATTTTGAGCCAGATTTTTATGTTTTAAATGGATCTAAATCAGTTAATAAAAATTTTAAAGAACAAGGTTTAAATTCTGAAACATTTATTGCTTTTAATTTAACGGATAAAATTCAGATAATTGGAGGTACTTGGTACGGTGGTGAGATGAAAAAGGGTATGTTCTCTATAATGAATTATCTCTTACCCCAAAAAAATATAGCTTCAATGCATTGTTCTGCAAATATGGGACAAGATGGTTCCGTTGCATTGTTTTTTGGTCTCTCAGGTACTGGAAAAACAACTTTATCAACAGATCCAAAGAGGCAATTAATTGGTGACGATGAACATGGGTGGGATAATGAAGGTGTATTTAACTTTGAAGGCGGTTGTTATGCAAAGACCATTGACCTTGATAAAGACAAAGAACCAGATATTTTTAAAGCTGTTAGAAGAGACGCTCTTCTAGAGAATGTTACAGTAAATGAAAATGGAATTGTTGACTACAGTGATACCTCTGTCACTCAAAATACTAGGGTATCGTATCCAATTCATCACATTGATAATATTGTAAAGCCAATATCAAAAGGGGAGCATGCCTCTAAAATTATATTTTTAACAGCTGACGCATTTGGAGTTCTTCCGCCAATATCAAAACTTTCTTATGAACAAGCTGAGTATCATTTTCTCTCAGGGTTTACGGCAAAATTAGCTGGTACAGAAAGGGGTGTAACTGAACCTCAGCCAGCTTTTTCAGCATGTTATGGAGCAGCTTTTTTAATGCTACATCCAACACGATATTCAAATGTGTTGTCCAAAAAAATGAAAGAATCAAATTCACAAGTTTTTTTAGTAAATACAGGATGGAATGGTAAAGGTGATAGAATTTCCTTAAAGGATACAAGATTAATTATAGACGCCATATTAAATGATGAATTAAAAGATATAGAAACTGAAATTATACCTTATTTTAATTTATCAATTCCAAAAAATCTTAAAAATATTTCTTCAAATGTAATTGATCCAAGGAAATCCTGGGATACAGATACTGAATGGGAAATAAAAGCCAAAGAATTAGCACAATTGTTCATAAATAATTTTCAAAAATTTTGTGATGATGACCATGGGAAAAGGCTACTAGCTTCGGGTCCTCAACTTTAAGTATATTTTATATTTATGATTGGAAAAAAATGAAAATTTTAATTGTTATTTTAATTAATTTATCAATTTTTATTTCACTTCCATTATTTGCTCAATCATCTTTTAAGAACAAGGGTAAAAGAGCGTCTTTAGTAAACGTCACCAAAGTTCAATATTTTGATATAGCAGAAAAAACTGAATCTATAGGCAGATTAGTAGCTATAAACCCAATTATTATATCCTCAAAAATCAATCAAGAAATTTTAAAAATTCATTATAAAATTGGTGATAATGTTAAGAAAAATGATGTTTTATTTACTCTTGATTCAAAAGATATTTTACGAAACATAGAGCAAATTTCTGCTGAAATGAAATATGAGAAGGAAACACTTGATATTTTGGAAAAAAAATTATCATTAAGGCTCTCTAAAGTTCAAAATGCTAATAATCTAAAAAAACAAAATATTATTACTCAAGATAACTTAGATGGCATTAATATTTTGCTTCTTGAAAACCAGCAACAAATTGCTCAAAGAAAATATAATATTAAAAGACTTGAAATTTTACTTACTGAAAATAAAGAAAATCTAAGTTTTTCTAAGATTTTGTCACCAATTGATGGAAACATTGTCAATATAGATGCACAAGTTGGTGCATTAACATCTAAAGGTAAAATTTTAGCATCAATTATAAACACTAAATTTAAAGAAATAGAAACTGACTTAAGATCTGATATAGCTTCAGAAGTTAAAATAGGTTCAATAGTGGATATTTTTAATCAAAAAGCTAAACTTTCTGGGGAAGTGAGAGGTATTGTAAACATAGAGAATGTTAGAACTGGAACTAGGAAACTTAGAATAAGTTTGAATGAAGATTTGCCAACAAATATTAATGCTTCTGGTACTAGATTTTCTTTGTATATACCTTTTGGGGACATTAAGCCAAGGTTGCTTATACCAAAAGATGCACTCATACCAGCAACTAATAAACAAATTGTGTATATTTTTGATAAAGGCTTGGCCAAACAGAGATTCATTCAAAGCGGAGTATCTGTTGGAGATAAAATAGAGATTTTAAAAGGTCTAGAAGAAGGCCAACTAGTAGTGGTGAAGGGAAATGAAAATTTAAGACCAGACCAAGAAATTAAAATAAAGAGAAAAAAACAATAATCTAAGATTTAGTTATAAAATATGGATAATTTAATCAAATTTGCAATTAAACAACCTATAGCAGTTGCTGCAATGATTTTTCTAATTATTGCTTTTGGTTTTGTCTCTTTACAAAAAATACCAATTCAAATGACGCCTGATATAGACAAGCCAATTTTGCAGGTAAGAGTTTCATGGCCAGGTGCTTCTCCTAAAGATGTTGAAAGGGAAGTTGTTACTAGGGTTGAATTAGCTGTTAGTTCACTTACTGGTGTTGAAACAGTTGTATCAGATAGTCGTTTTGGATCTGCAAGAGTAACTTTAACATATTCTGTTGGTCAAGATATGGATATTGCTCTTGTACAGCTCTTAAGTAAAGTTTCCTCAATTGACGGTTTACCTTTTGATGCAAAACGACCAACCGTTCGTACATCTAATTCAGATGATAGTCCAATTTCAAGATTGGCTATGATTAAATTACCTGGATCTAAAGTACAAGATCTAGGTAGTTTAGGAGATTTTGTAGAATATGAAATTATAGAAAAATTATCACGAATAGAAGGTGTTTCAGAGATAACATTTCGAGGAGGACAAAGAAAAGAATTAAAAGTAGCATTGGATATAAATAAATTAGCTGAATATTCAATTTCAATTCCAGCTGTGCTGGAATCATTAAGAGCTAGTTCAGCACAAGTTACTGCAGGAGAAATTATTGAGGGAAAAAGAACTTATTCCCTTCGAGCTGAAGCTATCTCATATACACCTAAAACTGCTAGAAATATAATTTTACGATCGGAAAAGGATTTAGATGGTATTCCAGTAAATGTTAAGTTAGAAGATGTAGCAAAAATTTATATGTCTTACAAAAAACCAACTAGTTTTAGAAGATTAAATGGGCAGGATGCTATTACTTTTGCTGTAATAAGAGAACCTGATTCAAACGTTGTTGAAATTATCCAAAATTTAAAGATAGAAATTGAAAAATTAAACAATGGTATTCTTGCTGAAAATGGTCTTGTTTTGAATAATGTTTATGATGAAACCGTATATATAAACGCTGCTATTAAATTAGTTCAACAAAACATTATTATTGGTGGAATTCTTGCAATATGTATATTAATGCTTTTTTTAAGGAGTATCAGACCTACATTTATAATCATGTTAGCAATACCAGTTTCTGTTATTGGTACATTTGTAGCAATTTCGTGGTTGGGTCTTTCGGTGAACGTTATATCGTTGGCTGGACTAGCTTTTGCCGTTGGAATGGTGGTTGATGCTTCAATTGTTAGTCAAGAGAATATATTTAGATTAAAGCAGTCAGGTATGTCTGCTACCATGGCTTCATATAGTGGCTCAAAGCAAGTCTGGGCTCCTATACTAGGTTCCGCTCTAACTACTGTTGTTGTGTTTATTCCAATTTTATTACTAGATTTGCCAGTAGGACAATTATTTAGAGATATAGGCATAGCAATTTCAGTATCTGTATTAATCTCAGTTATAATTTCTATAACATTAATACCAACTTTAGCATCTAGAATATTAGAGAGTTCTAAAAGTAAAGAAGAAAAAAAGTTTTCAATTACATTTATTGATAATTTCGCAGGTAAGCTAGCAAAATCAATACAAACATATGCTTCTTGGTCAACTAGTTCTTTGAAATCTGGTTTAACTGTTGTTTTTTGTTTGATAATAACCGCTGGTTTAATAATAGTGTCTTTTCTTCCTCCACTTGATTATTTGCCTGATGGTAATAGAAATTTTGTATTTGCTCGTATAATTGTACCTCCAGGGTATAACAAAGAATCAACTGTTGAAATATCTAGAGCGATGGAGAGAGCTGCAAAACCACTTTGGGAATCTGAGAGTGATGGTCCTTATGGAAAGCCAAAGATTTCTCGTTTCTTCTTTGTGGCTTATTCAGGTGGAGCATTTGCAGGAGCAGCTACTGAAAATCCTGAAAGAGTAAAAGAAATCTTACCAGTACTTACAAAACCGATAAGATCACAACCAGGTGCTAGAGCATTTGCTCAACAAGCTTCATTATTTGGAAGATCGGTAGGTGGATCTAGAGTAATAAAACTTGAAATTACAGGACCTTCACTAGATTTAATACAACCAACAGCACAAAAAATTTTTAGAATTGTTAGGAGTGAATTTCCGCCTAAAGATGGCAATCAAGTTAGATCAGTCCCTCAAATGGGAACTGGATCTCCTCAAGTAATTATAAAACCTATGCCTGAAAGATTAGCTGACATTGGAATGACAGCTAGAGATTTAGCACAATCCCTGGATGTTTATAATGACGGAATACGAGTTTTGGAGATACCGTTTGAAGGAAGATTAATTGAGCTAGTTTTAACTTCAAATAAAGCTAATACCAACAAAATAGATGACTTAAAAAATTTACCCTTGATACTCAAAACAGGAGAATTAGTAAGATTGTCACAAGTCGCTGAGATTGACTTGATTGGTGTTCCAGAACAAATAAAAAGGTTGTCAGGCAGAAGAGTAATTACATTACAACTACGTCCACATGAAAGTATTTCATTAGAAGATGCTGTTTTAAAATTGCAGAATTCAGCAATTGGACCTCTAATAAAAGATGTGCCTAGTGGTATTTCAATAAACTTATCTGGTGCAGCAAGTGAATTAGAGCGGACATGGATTGCAATGAAAAATAACGTAGTAATTGCTCTTTTTGTTATTTTCTTATTGCTTACAGTCTTAATGAGGTCATTTATCCTACCTTTTGTAATTGTAATAACTGTTCCAATAGCGGGTGCAGGGGGTGTTATGGGACTAGTTGTTTTAAATCAATTTACTGCTCAATCACTTGATATGCTAACTATGTTAGGTTTTATAATCTTGACTGGAATTGTTGTAAATAATTCTATCTTAATGGTTGAGCAAACTCTTTGGCATATTAGATATGAAAGTATGAAAATTTCAGAAGCTATCACAGAAGCAACTCGAAATAGAATAAGACCAATTTTTATGTCAACTTTGACAAGTTTGTTTGGTTTAATTCCACTTGTAATTTTCCCTGGTTCTGGTTCAGAATTATATCGTGGTATTGGTACTGTTGTTTTTGGAGGATTATCCACCTCTGCTATTTTAACTTTACTTATGGTTCCACCCTTACTTGCTTTAGCGTTAAAATTGGAAAAAATAAAACCAATATCCCAAAGCAAACAAGAAGAATTTATTTAATTCTAACTAAATTATAACTCTTTATTTTTATTTAGTGACAAAAGACTTAATAAAAAGCTATATAAGCACCGTTATGTTAAATCTTAATAAAATTAAAGAAGTAAAATGAAAAATATTATGTCAGCAGAAGAGAAAATAAAATTAATCAGAAATATAGCCATTGTTGCTCATGTTGATCATGGTAAAACAACCTTAGTTGATACATTGTTACAACAATCCGGTACATTCGCTGCTCATTCAGAATTAGTTGAAAGAGTAATGGATTCTAATGATTTAGAAAAAGAACGTGGCATAACGATTTTATCAAAAAACACAGGATTGAGATGGAAAGAGTGGAGAATTAATATTGTAGACACTCCAGGTCATGCGGATTTTGGTGGTGAAGTTGAAAGAGTTTTATCTATGGTAGACTCAGTATTATTATTAGTTGATGCTGTTGATGGTCCTATGCCGCAAACTAGTTTTGTTACTAAAAAAGCTCTTGAATCTGGTCTCTGTCCAATTGTCGTAATAAACAAAGTTGACAGAGATGGAGCTAGACCAGATTGGGTATTAGACCAAACTTTTGATCTTTTTGATAAATTAGGCGCTAATGAAACACAACTTGATTTTCCTGTAGTTTATGCATCTGCAATTCAGGGATGGGCAACTAATGATTTGATAAATAAAAAAAACAATATGGATGCAATATTCGATACTATCATAAACAAAGTTCCTTATCCAAATGTTGATCCAAATAGCAATCTTCAAATGCAAGTATCAGCTTTAAGCTATTCTAGTTATGTTGGCTTGATAGGAACAGGAAGAATAAGAAGAGGGCATATGAAAAAAGGCCAAAATGTCTCTATTGGAAATGAAAATGGAAATGTTCGTCAAGGTAAAGTTCTACAAATAATGAATTTTCATGGTCTAGAAAAGGTAGAAGTTGATGAGGCTAATGCAGGAGACATTGTAGCAATAAGTGGCTTAGGAGAGCTAAAGATCTCGGATACAATTTGTGAAGTTGGAAAGTTTGAAGCATTAGAAAAATTGTCCGTTGATGAACCTACTATAAGTATGATGATACAAGTAAATGATAGTCCATTTGCAGGCCAAGAAGGAAAATTAGTAACAAGTAGATCAATCCGTGAACGGTTACATCAAGAATTAAAAACTAATGTTGCATTAAGAGTTGAAGATACAGATAATCCAGATAAATTTAGAATTTCAGGTCGTGGTGAACTTCACTTATCTGTTCTTATCGAGAATATGAGAAGAGAAGGTTTTGAAATGGGCGTTTCATCTCCAGAAGTTATTACAAAAATCATAGACAATGTGAAAAATGAACCATTTGAAAACTTAACCATTGATATTGAAGAAATTCATCAAGGCAAAATAATGGAAAAACTCGGTGAAAGAAAAGCTCAATTGATAGATATGGTCCCTGATAGCAATGGTAGAGTTCGTATAGATTATAGCATTGCTAGTAGAGGATTAATAGGTTTTAGGACAGAATTTTTAACATTAACCTCTGGATCAGGTCTAATGTATCATACATTTGAAAAGTATAGACCTGTTATTGAGGGATTACAGACTGGAAGAAGAAATGGAGCCTTAATTTCAATTGGCCAAGGTAAAGCTCTTCCATATGCATTATTTAACCTTCAAGATAGAGGGAAAATGATAATTAAAAATGGTGTTGAAGTTTATGAGGGGATGATCATTGGTATTCATAGTAGAAATAACGATCTTGTTGTAAATCCTCTCAAAGGGAAACAACTCACAAACGTAAGGGCTTCTGGTAATGACGACGCTGTTTTATTAACAACGCCTATTAATGTTACTTTAGAATTTGCATTGGAATTTATAAATAATGATGAACTCATTGAAGTAACACCAATTAGTCTTAGGATTAGAAAAAAATTTTTAAAAGAACATGAAAGAAAAAAAGCCGCAAGAGCTGCATCTTAATTAATAATTTACTTTTGTTTTAGCTAACTCTTCTTTTGTATCAATATCAAAAATTGTTCCAAATCCAGTCTTAAGAGTAACTATATCTTTTTTTCTAATTAGTGATCTGGCGCCAAAATCATCTTTGAGACTTTTTAAAGTTTTAAAATAATTTCTTGGCAAGATAACAGGATTACCTATTCGATAATTATGTTCAGGCATTATTACTTTTACACAATTGAGTTCCATAAATTTTTTTTCCAAGTTAATAAGATCTTTAGAATTAATATATGGCATATCTGCTGGAATAATCATAACTCCATCAATATCTTCGTTTAAATTATTCATGCCTAAAGCAATTGAAGTTCCAATACCTTTTCTATAGTCTTTATTTTCTAAAATTTTGATGTCTTTATTCAATATTAAATTTTTAATTATATTTTGTTCATGTCCTACTATTACTATCAATTCTGAGGGATCAAATATTTCAAATAATGTGTCTAAAATATGGTTAATTATAGGTTTACCATTTATTATTTCTGAAAGTTTATTTTTATCCCCAAAACGTTTACTTTGTCCTGCAGCCAGTAAAATTTTTTTTATATTATTATTTTTCTTTTCATTAATCATGATTGTTGCGTCTATAATTTATTATCTCTGCTAATATTGAAGCAGCTATTTCTGCAGGTGTTTTTGCCTTAATATCCAGGCCTATTGGAGCATGAATTTTAGATAATTCGATTTCATTGAATCCTTTTTCAATTAACCTCTCACATCTTTTATTATGAGTTTTTTTACTTCCTAAAGATCCTATATATCCAATATTCTTTTTCATACAAAAAATTAAGGCTAAGTCATCAATTTTAGGATCATGTGTAAGTGTTACTAAATGGGAAGATTTATCTAGATTAAACCTTGAAAGAGCTTCATCTGGCCACTCATTAATTATTTTACAGTTTGGAAATCTACTTTTTGTTGCAAAATGGTCTCTAGGATCAATTAATATAACTTCATAATCAGCTACATTAGCTAATGAAACAAGTGCTTGCGCAATATGAACTGCTCCAATAATAAATAGTCTAGGTTTAGGATCAATAATATGAATGAATTCATTTTTTGATTTATCAAAATGACTTATCTGGTTGTCTATTGTATTGTCAACTATCCTATTACCATTTGAGCAATCAATTCGTATTTTTACAACTTCTCTTTTTTTTATGCTATTTACAATATAATAAACAATCTCATCTTCTAAATTTAAAGGTTGGATTAGGACCTTTAGTTCACCACCGCAGGCCAACCCAACTTCCCAAGCCATATCATTTGAGATGCCATAATCTTTTATTCTTGATTTACCATCTTTAATAGAATTAATACCTTCAGAAATTACTGCCCCTTCAATACATCCGCCAGAAACAGAACCTATTATTTCACCATTTTCATCAATTGCCATTTGTCCACCAACAGGTCTTGGGGAACTGCCCCATGTTGAAATCACAGTAGCAAGGGCAATTTTTCTCTTTTGTTTTAACCACAAACTTGTAGGTGTAAGAATGTCATCGACATCATTCATTTTATAACCTCATAAAATATAATTTTATAAAAAAATAATTTATGATATATACACTTTATACAATATTAGTAAGTTAAACTTAAATTTAAAAGGGATTTTGTTATGAATGGCTTTAAAATATCAAGAATAAGTTGGATAGAAACACTTGTCTTAAAAAATAGTGCTAAAGAACATTTCTCTCAATTAACTAATTTTGTAACTGTTATTATTTGTAGTTTGTTATTAATATTATCTGCTAAAATTAAAGTTGATTTGTACCCTGTTCCAATGACTTTACAACCTTTAGCTGTGCTTTTGATTGCTATGTTATGTGGAAGAAATATCGCTGTTGCTGCTGTTAGTTTATATTTATTTCAAGGAATGGTAGGAATTCCAGTTTTTGCTTTTGGAGGCGGTTTGCTATATTTGCTAGGTCCAACAGGAGGGTTCCTTTTTGGATTTTTATTTGCTTCTATAATAATAGGAGAACTTGCAGATAGAGGATGGGGAAAATCACATTTTAAATCTGTTTTTGCAATGTTACTAGGATTGATTGTAATTTATACTTTTGGAATTCTTCAACTAAGTGTTTTAAAAGGTTTTGATTTTGCAATTATAAATGGCTTTAAGCCTTTTATTGTTGGTGATTTGTATAAGCTTATATTTGCCGCACTTGTCATACCACAGATTTGGAAGCTAATTAATAAAGTTAAAAAATAAAATTAAGTAAAAATCAATTAAGCATCATTTAATGCATTATTTTGTGCATCAGCTGAAGTCATTCCTTTATTATTATTTTCTAAGGCGTCTTCGAAAGCAAGCACTTCAATATTATCAATAGACTCAATCTCATTAATAAAAAAATCTTCTGGAGTTGTATCTGATGGATGATCAATGTTAATTGCGATTATTGCAGCTATAGTTGATGAAACGTTTTTAACTTTTTTATCTCTATAATTTTTAAAAGAAATTACCTTGCATGATGATGTATTAGCACCAGGTTTATGCTTCATAAAATTAGCTCCATATAATTAAAAAATTATTGACCAACTCTTCTTATTACAATTCTTCCAGAGGGTTTATTATTAACGTTTTCAACTGTTCTAGTAGCTTGGCTATATAGGTTAGTTTCTATACCAAAATTATCAACTACTGCTACTCTTGCTCTAACTTGAGAACCAACTAAAGATTGATTTAATTGAAGAACAGGTCCACTAAGGCTGTTTAGACCAATCCAATTTCTACCATCTTTTGAGGTTTCCCAGCTAATTGATATTGAAGCAATTCCATCTTCATCTGATAATGAATCAGATATAGCTCTTAGAGTAACACCTTCTTTTGGTTCACCTATAATTGTAACTTCCCCTTGTACAGGGTCATCTAAATTATCAATAGTTTCAGATGGGCTTGTGTAAAGAACTTCTCTTGTACCATGAGAGTCGATGTAAGATACTACAGCTCTATATGAGTATCCAACTTGACTTTGGGTTAATCTTAGAACTTCATTTTGAGCAGTGGGGTATGCTTCCCATGAAGACTTAGAGGAAGATCTTTGCCAAGTAATGTCAAATCCACCAATACCATCTTCGTCAGCTATACTTGAAGTATCAACTACTAAGGCACTATCTTCAACGGCTGATCCAATTAGACGAGCTGATCCTGTAGGTTTATCGTTTACATTTCTTACAGGTGTAGATGGAGGACTTAAGAGCGGTTCTAGATTTCCTTGACCATCAACATAAGAGATAGCAACTCTTAATCTATTGCCAACGTGTATTTCTCGTGGTGTAAATGATTGGTTAGTAGCACCACTTATATTTGTCCATTTTTTATTATCTGAAGAAATTTGCCATTGAACACTTACTGAACCCATACCATCAGAGTCAGTTACAGAAGAAAGATCTATAATCAGGGGGACATCTTCGATAGCTGCAAAGCCTGCATTTTCTAAATTTTCATCTTTAATTAAATCGCTATTGTTCTTGGTTGCAGAAGTATTATTTGAAATAGTTTTTGTGTCGGTAGAGGATAATTTTTTTTGTTTTTCAACATATGTTTTTTTATGGTCATGTTGGTTAATATTGCTTTTTTGTTTTGTAACTTTACTATCCTTTATAGAAGGATCTCCACCTGCTAAAACATTTTTGGAATCAAGCGTTGCAACACCAACTATTAAACACAGTGTTAATAGCAAGAGATTGTCTTTTATAAAACGCATTTAAACCTCCACTAACTTAATAACTAGCAAACAATATATATCACAGAACTAAAAAAGATACAGTTTTTTTAATTCTTAAAATTAATCTTTTGAGTCTGATATATTAAATAGATTAAATATAAGATTTTTCATTTTTTAATCTAATTTAATTTTAATAAAATCTCATTTAGGAGACTTTTATTAATGTTGATTGCTTCTTTTAATTCTATTAATTCTTTTCTAATTTCACCTAAGTTGTTGTTATTATTTAATTTATCCTCTTTATTAACAACTTCGGTTAATGTTAAAGTATCATCATCGTTATTATTGAAATAATCTGTTTGTTTTTGTGCAGAACTATTTAATTCATCATTTGATACTATAAATTTTTTAATTTCTTCCATTTCCGATTTAATTGAATTAAGTTTTTTTTCTTTAATTTTGCTCAATTTTAAGTCCGATTCTCTGTTTAATTACTTTAATGTATCAAAAATACATCAATATATAATAACATTTTTTTGAATTGATGTTACAAGTCAAGTATAATAACTCCAAAATAAAATTTCTATAGGAAAATAAATGAACATTCTTGATTCAATCAAAACGTCTATTTTAACTCCAATACATCCTGCAGGTATTCCCTTCATAGCTATTTTTTTTATCTTAGCTATTATTATAGGTTGGATCTGGTCTCCTTTATACTATGTTGGTTTTACTTTAACACTTTGGTGTATATATTTTTTTAGAAACCCTCATAGAACTACTCCAACATTATCAGGGTCAAACAAGAATAATCTTATAATATCGCCTGCAGATGGGACAGTTATAGAAATTTCAAAAATAACTCCTGCTGAAGATATTGGTTTGCCACAGGGAAAGTGGACTCGAGTTTGCATTTTTATGAATGTTTTTGATGTTCACGTTAATAGATCACCAATGCAAGGTCAAATTAAATATAAAAAATATATTCCAGGATCTTTCCTAAATGCAAGCTTAGATAAAGCGTCAGACGAAAATGAGAGACTTATATTAAATATGGATACTGATAATGGAAATAAGATTGCATTTGTTCAAATTGCAGGGTTAGTGGCTAGAAGAATTATATGTGATGTTGATATTGGTCATTCACTTAAGGCTGGTGAAGTTTTTGGACTAATAAGATTTGGAAGTAGGGTTGATATTTATTTCCCATCAGAAGTTTCTGTCATGGTTTTAAAAGGGCAAAAAATGATTGCAGGTGAGACGATTATTGGAGACTTTAGTAAAAATTCTAAACCTGTAAAGGAAATTACAGATGAAAAATAGAGGCATCAAACTTGCCAAAAAAGCATTACAAAATAGACCAAGGCGTTTTTCTGTAATTTGGATGCTACCTAATTTTCTAACGATATGTGCTTTGATCTTTGGTTTGCAGGCAATGTATCAGGCAATATTTAATAATTGGGATAATGTTATTATAATGATAATAATCGCTTCTGTTTTTGATATGTTAGATGGAAGAGTGGCTAGACTGTTAAAATCAACAAGTGAATTTGGCATGCATCTTGATTCTCTTTCTGATTTTGTTGTTTTTGGAGCTGTGCCAGCATTTTCTATCTATTTATGGATGGACAAACCTCAAGGTAATTTTTTTTGGATTGTAATAGTTTTGTATGTCATTTGTTCTGCATTAAGATTAGCAAGGTTTAATTCAGAATTATCTGAAAGACCTAATTATGCAAAGAATTATTTTACTGGAGTTCCCACCCCTGCAGCAGCTTTTTTGATGTTGTTTCCTATCGCCATAGACGAGTTTTTAATATCATACAATTTAAAGTCTTTTGATATAATTGCATTTTGGATTGGTTTTATATCAATTGCAATGGTGAGCAATTTACCTACTTTTTCTGGGAAAGTTTTTCAAATACCAAAATCTTTTGTGATACCTTTATTAATAATTCTAGCTATACTTAGTAATGCAATTATAAGTAATCCAATAAAGGGGTTTATAATATTAGTATGTGTATACTTAATAAGTATTCCATTTGCTTCAATTTTTTATTTACGTTTGAAAAAGAAAGCTGAGGCTTTGAACCTTAAAAATTAATAAACAATCACTTTAATTTAAAAAAATTTTTCCATCCAGGTTTGGAATTTCCAACTGCCTCAGCCTCATAGATAGCTCTGTTACAAGCTCTAGCAACGCAATCGCTTGCTCTTGAACCTAGAGCTAATATATCAACATTATCTAATACTTGTTCTTTGATATCTTGACTTGTTGTTATTGAAAATATTGTGTCTCCGTCCATTGGTGTATGAGCAGGACTTAGAGATCTAGCTATACCATCATGTGCCATAATAGCTAATCTTTTCAGGTTTGCACGAGTTAAAGGTGCATCTGTAGCTACTACACCAATTACCGTGTTACTAGAAATGTGATCGAATATTTCAGTTTTACCAATTGATTTTGGTAACCGTTTTGCTCTTAAAATATTGTCATACAGATCATTACAAACTCCATATCCACCGAATTCGCCATTAAATTCTAAGTGAGCAGATAAGAAATGCGGTCCTTCATTGAGTAAGGGGTTTCCTACGGCATTGTTGATAACAATTGCTCCAACCGTATATTTTTTACCATTTGAAAAAGTTTGTGACCATGATGAAGAACCTTGTCCTCCTTTAAGGGTGGCTGTAGTAGCACCGCAACCTGCCCCAAAAGAACCTAGAAGAAAATCTGTATTGGCAGATTTATACGCTTTGTTTGCAAGTATTCTCCAAGGAGAATATTCTCCGATAGTGTTTACATAAGGTTTATCATTTATATTCAGATCAAAAATTACTGCTCCAGGTACAAGTGGAACAATAGCTTTACCTACCTTATACCCTTTATTATCTTGTCTTAATAAATCTTGAACCTCTGAGCAAGCGTCTAAGCCAAATGCAGAACCACCAGAAAGTACAATCGCATCAGTACGTCCTATAGAGTTTTCTAAATTTAGCATATCTGTTTCTCTTGTACCAGGTCCACCTCCTCTAACATCTACAGCAGTTGAAAAAGGGTTATCTCCTATTATAACCGTTACACCAGTACCAATCTTATTATCTTCGGCATGACCAACTTGAATTCCAGGTATATCTGTAATAAGGTTTTTATTTCCAGGGGCAGGATCCATTATTGATCTCTTTCCATCATTGTTTATTAAGAATGATTATTAAATGACGTTAATATTATCTTCTCATAAAGACAACAAGTAGTTGGAACAAGAAAAGAAAAATATTTTAGTTCTTTCGGTTGCACAAGGTTTATCTATAACTACTACAAATATTAATATGATTAATACTGGTTTAGTTGGGTCTATACTAGCAACAGAACCGTCTTATGCGACCCTTCCATTGTCACTACAATTTCTGACAATAGCCATAACTTTAATACCTGTTTCATTATTAATGGGCAAAATAGGAAGAAGGCCAATGTTTTTGATTGGAGCAATGGCAGCCTTTATCGGATGCTCAATAATAGCCTACTCAATTTTTAATAAGGTCTTTTCTATGTTTATTGTTGGGTCAATTTTGTTAGGTTTTTCTCAAGCTAATCAACAGTTTTATCGTTATGCTGCAGCAGATAATATATCTACAAAACTAAAAAGTAAGGCCATATCCTTGGTTTTAGCTGGAGGGTTAATTGCTGCAATAGTAGGACCAGAGGTTTCTAGATACTCCTTTGATTTTTTCCCAGATTATATATATTTAGCAACTTACATATGTGCTGCTTTAATACAAATATTTAATTTTGGCGTCTTAATTTTTGTTAATATAAAAAAACCAAAACCAACAAAAAATTCAATCAGGCCATTAAGCAAAATTTTAATGCGTAAAACAGTCATTATAGCAATTTTAGCTGCTTCAATTGGATATTCTTTAATGAGCTTTATCATGACGGCGACCCCTTTACAGATTGTAAATGTTTGTAAATTGGGAGATAGTGCAAGCGCAACTGTTATTCAGTGGCATGTAATTGCTATGTTTGCACCCTCATTTTTTACAGGATCAATTATAAATTTTCTGGGTAATCGTAAAGTTATGTTGATGGGTGTTTTGCTATATGTTATATCAATTTGTGTTGGTGTCATGGGTCAAACCATTGAATACTTTTGGATATCATTATTTTTATGCGGTTTAGGATGGAATTTTCTTTATGTAGGAGGAAGCGACATAATAGCCAAATCTGCTTTGCCAGAAGAAAGAGCTAAAGTACAAGGTGTCACAGACTTTATTATTTTTATATTTGTTGCATCAGGATCTTTTTTAGCAGGTAGTTTACACAATAATTTAGGATGGGAAATAATGATGTTTTATACATCAATACCCATATCTATTTTATTTCTAAGTATAGTGTTTATTAATCCAAGAGAAATAAAGGCAATTTAGGAGTTATCCCCCGGTCAGAGACATATGTCTATTTACTGATATATTTGGTGATTGACGTGTAATTTCAAAATCATGTCCTTTTGGTTTTCTTTCTATGGCTTTTCTTATGGCATCTTCAAGCGCATTCAAACCTTTATCTCGTAATACAGTTTTTAAATCAGCATTATCATCTTGACCTAGACACATGTAAAGAACTCCAGTGCAGGTAAGCCTTACTCTGTTACAACTTTCACAAAAGTTATGAGTTAAAGGGGTAATAAAACCAAGTTTGTTGTTAGTCTCTTTGACATAAACGTATCTAGCAGGACCGCTAGTTCTTTCCGGAAGATCAGTGAGAGTAAATTTTTTTTCAAGGTCTTTTCTTACTTCTGATAAAGGGAGATATTGTCCATATCTTTTATCTCCGCCTATGTCACCCATTGGCATAACTTCTATAATTGTCATGTCAAAATTTTCTTCTCCACACCATGCCAATATTTCTGGTAAATGGGATTGATTGAAATTACTAATCGCTACTGTATTGATTTTAATTTTAAGCCCTATATCGCGAGCTTTTTTTAGACCTTTTTTTACTTTTTCTAGGTCTCCCCATCTTGTTATTTCTTTAAACTTGTCTGGATCCAGATGATCTAATGATACGTTAATTCGTCTAACGCCTGCATTAAATAGCTCTTCAGCTTTTGTTTCTAATTGGCTACCATTTGTAGTAATTGTTAATTCATCAAGAGAATTATCAACTTCTTTTCCTAAGTTATTTATAACTTGCATTATACCTTTTCTTACTAAAGGTTCACCACCTGTTAATCTAATTTTTCTCGTACCAAGTCTCATAAAAACTCTGCAGATATCCTCAATTTCCTCGAGGCTTAATATATCTTTTTTAGGAAGAAATTGCATATCTTCTGCCATACAATAGGTGCATCTAAAATCACACCTGTCAGTTACAGATACTCTTAAATAATCTACGGTTCTTCCAAAAGGATCGATTAACTTATTTTTATTTTTAGTTATTTCATTCATAGAATGTATCTTATATATCTCCCAAAAAAATATTATACTCTAATTTTATAAATTTAAGTAACAATTTTTTATGTAGGTTATATAATGTATTTAATGAAATAATTTTAGGTATAAAATGAATAATAATAAAATTTATAGACAAAATCCACCTGCTGGTGGAAATGCAAATAAGTTAGTTGTTTTTCTTCATGGTTATGGTGCAGACGGAAAAGATTTAATTGATTTAGCCAATCCTTTTGGAATGGCCCTACCAAATGCAAGCTTTATATCCCCTGATGCTCCTCATCCATGTGAAATTTCTCCTCAAGGAAGGCAATGGTTCCCAATAGAAGAAATTCCAAAGGGTGCTATTAAAGCCTCATTAGGTTTGCTTGATTTAATTGAAAATGAAGCAAAAAAATTAAATCTTACTTTCAAAGATGTAATACTGATTGGTTTTTCACAAGGTGCTATGATGAGTATGCAATGTTTGTTAATTAATCATGAGCAACTCGGGGCGATAATTGGTTATTCTGGTGCATTAAGAGAAGAAAATATTGAGGCTGCAAATGATCAAATTTTAAATGGTAAACACAAATTCGCAGATACGCCAATATTACTTGTCCATGGAGAGCAAGATGAAGTTGTACCAATTCAATCATTAGAAAGGTCAAAAATTCTTTTAAATAAGATTGGTTTCAATGTTCAAACTTTATCTAGACAAAATCTTGCTCATGGGATTGATCCTGAAGGTATCAGTAAAGGAATGGAATTTTTAAAGTCACTAAATTAATCATTTAAATAAAATTTTTGTTTAATAAAATTTTAATATTGTTAGAGTTATAATAAAGCTAACGATAATTAAATATTAAATTTTATGACTGTTTCTTCATTCTCTCCTACTTTAGTTCTAAATGCTGACTATCAACCTCTAAGTTATTTCCCATTATCATTATGGTCATGGCAAGATACGATAAAAGCTGTTTTTCTTGATAGGGTAAACATAGTATCTGAATATGATGATATTGTAAGGTCACCTGGGTTTTCTATGAAAGTGCCAAGTGTTATTTCTTTAAAAGAATATGTAAAAAATCAAAAGTCACCTGTTTTTACAAGATTTAATGTTTTTTTAAGAGATAAATTTTCTTGTCAGTATTGTGGCGTAATTAAACAATCGCACGATCTAACTTTTGATCATGTAATACCTAGATCTAAGGGTGGAAAGACTAATTGGACAAATGTGGTAGCTGCATGTAGACCTTGTAACTTCAAAAAGGGGAGTAAAAATGCCAAGGAAATAAATATGTTTCCTTTAATTAAACCAGAAGCCCCAACAACTAATTTGCTAAAAAGGAATGGAAGGCATTTCCCTCCAAATTATTTGCATGAATCTTGGCGTGATTTTTTGTATTGGGATACGGAATTAGAAGGTTGAGTTTAGTTTAATTTAATTACAATTATATTTTTTCTGAAATCTTTATGGCTGTCCTACAGCCAAGTTGAACAATAGCTTTCATTATTTCATAACCAGGTGCTTTTTCCCCATCATGTTCTACACCTGTTTCCAGATGATTTAACTCATCATCTCTGAATTTCATTAAAGTTGATTTAAGTTCTTTATGATCATCATTCAGGGATACTGCTTGCTTTGCATAATGCTCGCCGATTACTTCTTCTACTGCAATTGTACAAGCCATAGCTGCTTTTTCACCCATCACAGCACTAGCAACACCAAGGCCAAAGCCCATGACATTCCAAAGAGGAAGAAGAGCTGTCGGTCTAGTATCATTTTCATACAAAAGTTTATTGAATGTATCTAAATGTTCTTGTTCTTGGTCTTTCATATGCTGAATTGTTGGGCCAACAGGGGTGTTTTTAAGTACTGCTAATTGACCATCATATATTTTTGCGGCGGCAGTTTCGCCAGCATGATCTACTCTTAGTATCGAATCAATATGATTTTTATTTGATTTCTTGTTCATATTTTTATTAGCCTGTTGTTAAATAATAAAATAATAGCAAGTAAGAAAATAAAGAATGAAGCTAATGCGTTCCAACCAGCAAGAGATAATCCAAATATTTCAAACATTACTTCGTCACACTTGATAGGAGACTTATTGAGTAAATATGTAAGTGTATCTTTTGAAAAATCAATATTTGAGGAACACCCATCAGGACCAGTCCAAAAATTCATCTCTATTCCAAAATGGTACAACCCTGCTGAAAAGCTTGAAAGCCAAAGAATAGCTCCACCAAGAATCAAAAGTTTTTTAGAAATTAAAGTTTTTTTAATAATAAAAATAATTATGAAACTATAAACAATAATTGCTGCATGAAACCATCTTTGTGTAATACAAAGATCGCATGGCAAAGCTCCATGAAAATATTCTAAATAAAAGGCTAAGATTAGCATTAAGGAGGATATAAGAAATGATATTTTAAAAATACTACTTATTGGCATTTAAAAAATATAAATCGAAAAAAATATAATTGCTATTCCTAATATACTAGAAGATAAAAGGAGATGTTTCTTTAAAAATAACAGAGCAGGCATACCAAAAATTTTTGTTAAATATGCAACTATAAAAAATCTTATACCTCTACCTATAAGAGACATTAATACAAATCCAATTATATTTATTCCAGCCATCCCACTTGTAATGGTTATGATTTTGTATGGTAGAGGTGTAAATGCTCCTAAAAAAATTATAAGCATACCATTTTCATTATAAGCTGACTTTACTGCCATAAATTTTTCTTCGGTAAACCAAGGAATATTCAATAATATATTTTCAATTGAAGGACCAATAAAATAACCCAGTAACCATCCTATAACACCTCCGATAACAGAGCCAATTGTGCAAAATAATCCAAATTTGAATGCTTTCATAGGGACAGCTAATGTCAATCCTGCTAGGAATGGGTCAACTGGAATAGGAAAAATTATTGATTCTAACAGAGAAATAAATCCAAGAATTTTATCAGCCAGGGGTTGAGCAGCGTTATACTTTGCTTTTTCAATTAGAAGATCAATTTTAGTATTTATACTTAAGAATTTCATGTTGATTGTTATATATTAAAAAAATTAAATTAATATTTTAAATTTATTAACATTGTTATAAGTATTAAATAGGTAATTGAAACAATTATTTGGGGATATGGTGAAATAGGTAAACACGCTGGTCTCAAAAACCAGTGCCGCAAGGCTTCCCGGTTCGATTCCGGGTATCCCTACCACAATTTTTAATTAATGTAGGTAGAAATTTTAAAATGGAACTTAATGATGAGGTCAAGATACCAGGAAAGTTAGAATACGTTTATAGTTGTCTAAACAATCTAGAAGTATTACAAAAATGTATTCCAGGATGTGAAGAATTATTAGAAGCTGAAGACGGAACTTTGGCAGCAAAAGTGGTCTTGAAAATTGGTCCCATAAAGGCAAAATTTAAAGGAAAGGTTAACTTAGATCTATCTTCTGGTCCTACTAAATATTCTCTCAGTGGAGAAGGTGATGGAGGTGTCGCAGGTTTTGCTAAAGGCGGCGCAGATGTTGAATTAGTTGAAGATGGAAATGAAACTATATTAAAATATATCGCAAAAAGTGAGGTCAAAGGTAAAATAGCTCAACTTGGAAGTCGCTTAATTTTGAGCACTGCAAAAAAATTATCTAAAACATTTTTTGAAAACTTTAAGAATTATGTTTCAGAAGAACAAAAAATTTAATTACTAATAAAACCTAAAATGGATCACCACTTAAAACTTCCAATATCATCTAATGAGTTATTAAAGCAATTAGATAAATGGAAGATTATATATAAACATTTTACCCACGAGCCTCTGATTTCTCTAAATGAATCAAAATTACAACAAGAAAAACTTTTTGGTAATAACAAAGAAAATGGTCATATAAAGAATCTTTATCTACGAGATAAAAAGAAAAATAATATCTTATTTGTAGCTCATCAAGACGCAATCATCGACTTAAAGTTACTTGCAGTAAATATAAATGTGGGCCGTCTTAGTTTTGGTTCTCATGAAAGGCTAATGGAAAATTTAGGTGTTTTACCAGGAGCTGTTTCTCCTTTTGCTATGATTAATGGAGTTAAAAATAATGTAAGTATTTATTTAGACAGTGAGCTAAAATCTTATAAAAATATTTTTGCACATCCATTAGAAAATAAT
>CACIRZ010000022.1 GCA_902589185.1 uncultured SAR116 cluster alpha proteobacterium | reverse complement strand
TGACTGTAATAATCTTTTTATTATTTAAACTGGCCCTTACAATCCCACTATTTAATGTTTTTAAAACTGTTGCATCTAAAACATTACCAATTAGTGGAGGTTTCTCATCTTGCCAACAAGTAATTTTTACAATTTTATTACTCTTAATTTCAACTATTCTTGTTTGTTCGGCGCATTTATCTACCAAGATAAAATGATCTTTAATTTCATTAATCATTTGTAAAATTATATCCAATAGATATTAACACTCTGTAAAGCTCCGCTAGGGGCAAACCTACCACGTTACTATATGAACCAGATATAAAATTTACAAATGATGCGGCAATTCCTTGTATGGCATACCCTCCTGCTTTCCCTTCCCATTCCTTTGTGGCAAGGTAATAACTTATTTCGTCAGGATGTAATCTTTTAAATTTTATAATTGATTGTATAGTTTTTGTTTTGAGTGAATTATTTGGCGAGTAAACAGTAAAACTTGTGAAAACTTTATGTCTTCTTCCTGAAATTAATTTTAAGCATTCTTCTGCCAAATTTACATCCATAGTTTTTGGCAAGATTCTTCTACCTAAAGAAACCACCGTGTCAGCAGTAAGTATTATTGATTGAGGATATTTTTGTTGAAAAACTCTATTTTTTTCTAAAGACATTCTTTCAACATAAATACGAGGTAGTTCTTTAGAAAATATTTTTTCATCAATATTTGGTGATAATATTAAATCAGGTTTAACACCTATTTGACTTAGAAGTTCAAGCCGTCTTTGTGAACTAGATGCTAGTATAAAATGTTTGTTCAATTTAGTTTTATCCCTAAAACAAACTTAAAACATCAGAATTTATTTATATCTAAATGTAATTCTTCCTTTAGTTAAATCATAAGGTGTCATTTCTACATTCACTCTATCACCAAGTAATACTCTAATTCGGTTTTTTCTCATTTTCCCACTTGTATGGGCTAACACCTCATGGTCATTATCAAGTTTAACTCTGAACATAGCATTAGGTAGAAGTTCTTCTACAATACCAGAAAATTCTATTACACCTTCTTTAGCCATTTAACCTCTTCTTTAAAATTTAAGTTTAATCTCACTATTATGTCTAATTAGTCAAGATTTTTATATAATATTTTTTTATATTATTTATCTATTCTGATTGAAATAGACCTTGCGTGCGCCTCTAAACCTTCTGCTTCAGCTAATGTTATTACATGTTTTCCAAGTTGATTAAGGCTTTTTTTATTAAAGTTAACTATAGTGGTTCTTTTATAAAAATCTATAACTCCTAATCCACTCGAAAATTTTGCTGTTCCGTTTGTTGGAAGAACGTGATTTGGTCCAGCAATATAATCACCTACTGCTTCAGGAGTATAAGGACCAACAAAGATAGCTCCTGCATTTTTTATTTTTTTTAAAACCTTTTGTGCATTTTTAAGAATTAGTTGTAAATGTTCAGGTGCTTTTATATTTATTAATTCAATAGCTTGATTTAAATTTTGAACTAAAATTATAGCTCCAAAATCATACCATGACGAACTAGCTATTTTTGATCTAGAAATTTCCATTAGAAATTTTTCTACAGAACGTTTCACTTTTATTGCGATTTCTTTACTTGTTGTTATTAAAATTGACTGGGCCAACTCATCATGTTCTGCTTGTGATAAAAGATCTATAGCAACATGATCAGGGTTAGCAGTTTCATCACAGACAATCAAAACCTCTGAAGGACCGGCAATTGAGTCAATCCCTACTTGACCAAATACTTGCCTTTTAGCTTCTGCAACGTAAGCATTTCCCGGGCCCACAATTTTATTCACAGGTAAAATAGATTTTGTGCCATAAGCAAGTGCAGCTACAGCGTGGGCTCCACCTATACGAATAAATTCTGTCACTTTTGCAACATGAGCTGCTGCAAGAACGATAGATGACTGATTTATATCTGAAATTGGGCTTACAAGCACCCTCCTCTCAACACCAGCAACTAATGCAGGTATTGCGTTCATCAATACTGATGATGGATAAATAGCTTTTCCTCCAGGCACATAAAAACCTGCAGAGTCTATAGGAGAGTGAGTTAAACCTAGATTAACTTTTAGGTTATCTTTGTAACTAAAATTTTTAGGAATTTGATGTTTATGAAATTTTTTAATCCTATCAGCTGAAATATTTAATGCTTTTTTCTGTTCTCTTTGAAGTCCATCATAAGCTTTTTTCAAGATATCTTTTGAAATGAATAAGTCTTTAATTTTTTTAACTTTTATTTTATCAAATTTACCTACACAATGATTTAAACCATCATCACCATTTTCAAGTATTTCTTTTAAAATTTTTGTGACTGTAAGATTAATTTTAATGTTTGATTTTCTTTCATCATTTATCAAATTCTCGAATTTTTTTTTAAAGGTTTTATCAGTATAATTAATATATCTAGTTTTAAATTTAGACATTTATTGCTTCCTCAACCTTTTCAATCCAAGGTTGTATAGTTTTTAAGTTAGTTTTTATAAAACTTCTATTTACTGCTAATCTTGTTGAAACTTCACAAATATTCTCAACTACAACCAAACCGTTAGCTTTTAAAGTAGAGCCAGTTTCAACTAAATCAACTATTCTTTTACATAAACCCATTGACGGAGCAAGTTCCATTGCCCCATTTAACTTTATGCACTCTGCATGAACACCTCTAGCTTCAAAATGTTTTCGTGTGATATTAGGATATTTAGTAGCAACACGTACGTGACTCCAAGACCTTGGATCCTCATCGGCAATAACATCTTTTTCAGCTGCAACAACCATTTTGCAGTTCCCTATATTGAGATCTAAAGGAGAATAAACTTCAGCATGATTAAATTCATTTAAAATATCACTGCCTACAAACGCCATTTGAGCAGCGCCATAGGCTAAAAATGTGACTACATCAAAAGATCTTACTCTTATTATATCAATATTATTTATATTTGTCTTAAACTTTAACTTACGGTCGTTTCTATCAAAAAAAGATTTTTCAGGCTCTATACCAACTTTGAACAAAATCGGTAGTACTGAATCTAAAATCCTACCCTTTGGCAAAGCGATATTTAAACTTTGATTTAAAATCATTGGTCATTTCCTATAAAATTATTTATGCAAGGGTTTTAGCTTGGTTGGCCAGGGAATATCTATATCCTCAATAGTAGCATTAATTCTCTTACAATCTAACTTTATTTTTGAAGACATTGATAAATTGAGAATAACATTTTCTTTTTCATAAGTTATAGCTAGTAAGTTATAAAAAGGTATTTTATGTTTAAAGTTAATATACTCAATATTTTTAACATTTCTAATTTGCAAACCAGTTACAACTCTATAATTAATATTTTTTGCATTTAATTTTTGTTGTTCCCAACAATATCTTGTTAGTGTAGCTACAAACATTTTTTTTGTTTTATCAAAAAAAAATTCTTCTTTAGAAATTATGGCGTCCTGGCAAAGAAATGAGAAAATTTCTAAATCATCATTATTAAAAGCATTAAGTCGGATTTTGTTTTCAATAGACATTAAACTCACTTTATAATTTAACTACAATCAATTTGACCTTTTTATTATTGCACCAAGGTTGGTTAATTTATCTTCTAAATTTTCATACCCTCTATCTAAATGTTTTAAACCATCAATTTCACTTGTGCCTGAAGCAGCTAGAGCTGCAATTATTAAACACATAGAAGCTCTTAAGTCTGAAGCCATTAATTTAGTACCTTTTAAACTTTTTACTCCATGAATTTCTGCTTCTTGGTGGGTTACAGATATTTTTGCTCCCATTCTGATTAGTTCAGAAACGTGCATAAATCTATTTTCAAAAATAGTTTCTTTAATTAATGTTTTTCCATTTGCTATTGCCATTAGTGCCATATATTGAGCTTGTAAATCCGTAGGAAATCCAGGATAAGGATTTGTATCTACATTATAAGTTTTAGGTCTTTGTGAACAAGAAACGTTCATTGAATTTTCAAAAATTTCAACTTTACTTCCAGTTAATTTAAGAACATTTATAAACTCAGTTAAGTTTTTTGGATTAATATTATTTATTTCTACGTTACCCATAGTGATGCTAGATGCTATTGCAAAAGATCCTGCCTCTATCCTATCAGACACAACTGAATGAGAAACTTGGTTCAACTCTTTTACACCATTAATTATTAAATTATCAGTTCCTATACCCTTTATATCTGCACCTGCTTTGTTCAAGCAATGAGCCAAGTCAGTTACTTCTGGTTCTCTTGCAGCATTCAAAATTTTAGTTTGCCCTTTCGCCAAAACAGCAGTCATTAATGCACTTTCAGTGGCACCTACTGAAACTTTAGGGAAATTAATAATACCACCTCTTAATCCCTCATCACTTAAAGAACTAATTATAAAACCACTATCATATTTAACATTTGCTCCAAGTGCCTCCATCACCATAACATGTAAATCAATTGGCCTACTACCTATAGCACAACCCCCTGGAAGAGGTACTTTTGCTGAACCTTTTGATACTAACAAAGGTCCTAAAACAAGAATTGAAGCTCTCATCTGCCTAACTAAATCATAAGAAGCCTCATCTTTTTTTGGTTTCCCGTAAAAATTTAAGTTTCCTTTTTCCCAATTTATTGCAATACCTAAATCAATTAACAAGTTAGACATTAATCTGGTGTCAGCTAAATCAGGAACATTATAAAGATTGAAATCTTTATTAATTATTAAAGAAAGTGCCATTAGTGGCAAAGCAGCATTTTTGGCTCCACTAATGTTAACTGTTCCTGTTAATTTTTGTTCACCTGTGATATAAATTTTTTCAAAATTATTTTTAGTAAAACTATTCATTTTAATTTAAATTACTTTTTACTATCTTTATCAAATAGTCTCGATTGACCAATTTTATTAATCCTTTTTCCAATAATATTTTTGTCATCTCGTTCTGAAACCTGTTTTTTTCTAAGCTTCAAGTTAATTTTTAAAGATGCTGATAAATTTTTTTCATTATTAATATTTTTTTTAGTCATATTTTTGAAATCTTACAAGTTTTACTTATTTTGGTTTAAGTCTAACTATTAATATATATCTATAAAAAAACTTGTCATTAGCGAAAACATATTTAAGTTAAAAATAGTATTGTGCCGCCATAGCTCCAGCGGTAGAGCGCGTCATTGGTAATGACGAGGTCACTGGTTCAAATCCAGTTGGCGGCACCATTTTAATTAAGATTTTAAATTAAATTTCTCTTAAAGAGCCTGATAATTTCTTCTTAATAGCATTAATTATTTCAGAACTTATTTCTTCTAATGCAATATCAGTTAATGTTTCTTGAATAGGTTGAATTGTAACTTTAATCGCAATAGATTTCATATCTTGAGGAATTTTTTCACCTTTATATATATCAAGTATTATAACATCTGTTATTAAATCTTTATTAACGGATTTAGCAATCTGAGAAATTCTTTCGGATTCTATTTCTTCATCAATAAGAAATGCAAATTCTCTTGTAACTGATTGCAAATTAGACATTTTCAACATTGGTTTAGAAATTTTATTCCTTTTTGGCAATGGAATATTTTCATAAAATATTTCAAAACCAACAGCAGATTTATTTAATCCAAAAGTATCCCCAATTTCAGGATGAATTTCACCAAAATTGGCTATAATATTTTGGCCAATTTTAAAAACTGCACTTCTACCTGGATGAAAATACTCTGGAGCTTCATGAAAGATTTTTAGACTATTTTTTGGAACCCCTATTGCATCCAAAGCCTTAATTACATCAAGCTTAATATCATAGAAGTCAAATTGGACAGCTTCGCTTTTCCAATCTTTTTTTATTTTGTCACCGTATCTTATACCGGTAATTGTACTTATTTGCTCATTAGGACTATCACCTTTAAAAATTGGGCCAATTTCAAAAAAAGAAAGATCTTGAGCTCCTATATTTATATTCTTTTGCACCGCTAATAATAAGTTAGGAATAATTGAAGGCCTCATATCCGTCAACTCAGAAGAAATAGGGTTGACTAAATTTAGAGCAAATGCACCTCCATTGAATTGATCAGCCATTATCTTATTTAGAAATGAAAAAGTAATTACTTCATTATAACCTCTACTTGCTAGTGATCTTGAAGCAAAAAAAGCTTGACGGTGCTTAATACTCATTGCTGGCTTTGCAATATAATTACTTCTTGATAATTTTATTGAAGGTATTTTGTCATACCCATTTATTCTGATGATTTCTTCAACAATATCAGCAATACCATCTATATCTGGTCTCCAACTAGGAGGTGTTATATCCCAAATATGATCTACAGATAAAATTTTAAAACCCAATTTTTCTAAAATTGATTTAGATGATTTATTTTCAATTTTAACGCCTGTTAGTTGATAAATAATATTTGGATCAAATTTAATTATTTTGTTTTTTTGTTCTAGCTTAAAATTGACTATTTTGCTAAATTTTCCACCACAAATTTTATTGACCATTGCAGCTGCATAATGCATTACCGTTTCTGGAGAGTTGTAATCTAAACCTCTTTCAAATCTGTATCTGGCATCAGAATTTAAATTTAATTTTCTTCCGGTATTAGCTATTGAAACTGGGTCAAAAATAGCTGCCTCTAAAAACATTCTTGTTGTATTTTCAGTAACGCCTGTTCTTTCTCCACCCATTATACCAGCTAAATCGTCAACACTTTGTTCATCAGAAATAACAAGCATGTTATCATCTAACTCGTAAGTATTTCCATTAAGCGCAGAAAACTTTTCACCTTTTTGTGATTTTGAAATTTTAAGAGTTGTACCTTTAATTTTATCTATATCATATGCATGTAAAGGTCTTCCAATATCTATCATAATATAATTTGTTATATCTACAATAGAACTTATTGGTCTTTGATCAACAGCTATTAATCTGTTTTTAAGCCATAACGGAGATTCATCGTTTTTCAGATTAGTAAATGATCTCCCAAAAATCTTAGGACAAAGATATTTTTCATTTTCATCCAAATCAACGTGCCAATTGATAATGCTATCAAATTCACCCTCACTAAATATAATATCTAAATCTTTTAAATTTCCCATTCCAGCTGCTGCTAAATCTCTAGCGATACCTCTTACACCCAAGCAATCACCTCTATTAGGAGTAATTTCAATTTCAATAATTGGGTCATTTAAATCCATCATATCTGAAATTGACAGACCAAGTTCAGATGAAGTTTCAAGTTCGATGATTCCGTTATGATTTTCAGATAAAGTTAACTCTTTTTCTGAACATAACATACCAAAGGATTCTTCTCCTCTAATTTTTCCTTTCTTTAATCTTAAATTTAGACCAGGAATAAATGTTCCTATATTTGCAAAAACACTTTTCATACCTAACTTGACATTAGGAGCTCCACAAACAACATTAAATGTATTTTTTCCATCAAATACCTTACAAACATTAAGTTTATCTGCATTTGGATGTTTTTTTTACATCTATAATTTCGACTGATATAAAACTTTTTAAGTCTTCAGCTAAATTAACAACTGAAGCAACCTCTAAACCAAGTTTCGGTAGTGTCTCTAAAATCTCTGACAAAATTTTATCTGTTTCTAGATGATCTAGTAACCATTTCCATGTAAATTTCATGAAAAGACACCATTCAAACCAGAGTGTAAGCTTGGATTGTCAACAGGTATAAATCCATAATGTTTTAACCATCTTAGATCACTATCATAAAAAGGTCTTAAGTCAGGTATCCCGTACTTCAACATAGTTAGTCTTTCTAAACCCATTCCAAATGCAAATCCTTGATATTTTGATGGATCAATTCCTACACCTTGTAAAACTTTAGGATGAACCATACCTGATCCCAAAATTTCTAACCAATCTTGTCCTTCACCTATCACTAGGCTACCGTCATTTTCTTTTTTACATCCAATATCTACTTCTGCTGACGGTTCTGTAAAAGGAAAATAACTTGGTCTAAAACGAACTGGTAAATTGTCTTCATTAAAATATGTTCTACAAAATTCTATTAAACATCCTTTTAAGTGCCCCATATTAATATTTTTACCAAGTACTAGGCCTTCACATTGGTGAAACATAGGAGAATGTGTGGCATCATGATCAGATCTATATGTTCTTCCAGGTATAATATACCTTATCTCATCGAAATTTTTTAGATCAATTTTTTCCATTGTTCTAATTTGAACCGGACTTGTATGTGTCCTTAAAACTTTCCTTTGTCCATTTACATCTGGTTGAAGATAAAACGTATCATGCTCTTGACGTGCTGGGTGTTCTTCAGGGATATTCAATGCAGTGAAGTTATAATAATCACTTTCAATATCAGGACCATCTACAATAGAAAAACCCATGTCTGCAAAAATAGCACATAATTCTTCAATTGTTCTAGAAAGAGGATGTAAAGTACCTATTTCAGCCTCATATGGTGTAAGAGAAATATCTATTTTTTCTGAATTAAGTTTATCTTTTAAATGTTCTTTTTTAAAAAAAAATTTTCTATCTAGAATTAATTTATTTATTTGGCTCTTCATATCGTTTAAATAAGCGCCAATTTCTTTTTTTGTATCTAAATCGTAATCTCTTATATTTCTTAAATATAGAGTAATAGAACCTTTTTTACCTAAAGAATTAATTCTAATATTTTCAAGTTCAGTTGATGATTTGGAATTTTGTATACTTATTGTGATATTATTTAATAAGTTTTGAAGATCTTCCTTTAGTTCAGAAACCATATTTTATTAAAAACCTAATTTAATGAATTTGCAATAATCTATATTATTTATTGAAATTTTAAATATTAAGCAGAAGCAGACTTAGCTTTTGAAACTAATTCTTCAAAGGCTAGTGGTTCATAAACAGCCAAATCTGATAAAATTTTTCTATCTATTTCAATCCCAGCTAACTTAAGCCCATTCATAAACTTAGAGTAATTTAAGCCATGTAAACGGGAACCTGCATTAATTCTTTGTATCCAAAGGCCCCTAAAATTGCGCTTCTTATTTCTACGATCCCTGTATGCATATTGGCTAGCTTTTTCAACGGCCTGAGTTGCTACAGTAAATAAATTTTTTCTAGCTCCATAATAACCTTTTGCAGATTTAATTACTTTTAGGTGTCTAGCATGAGTGGTAACACCTCTTTTTACTCTAGCCATTAATTAACTCCTTTAAGCGTAAGGTATAAATTGCTTGACAATTTTTGCATCGGATTCATTAAGAATCATTGTACCACGTGCTTGTCTTTTCATTTTTTGAGATCTTTTACGAAGATTATGACTAAGAAAAGCTGGGCTACCCTTAACTTTTCCCGATGAAGTAAGACTAAATCTTTTTTTTGCTCCACTTTTTGTTTTTAGTTTAGGCATAATTTTCTCTCAATAATTTAATAATTTTACAAAGCTTATACATAAGCTAAATAAAGTTAGCAACATAAAGTTTTATTTTATTATCAATATTATTATATCTACTATTTGGGCGCTAGTATCATTACCATTTGTCTACCTTCTAACTTTGGTAATGTTTCAACTTTACATAATTCTTCAGTATCATCTTTAACTCTATCTAACACAGTAGCTCCTAAGGTTTGATGAGCCATTTCTCTTCCTCTAAATCTCAAAGTTATCTTGACTTTATCACCATTTTCAATGAATTTTTTCACTTGTTTCATTTTAATAATAAAGTCATTGTTATCTATGTTAGGTCTTAATTTAATTTCTTTTACATCAATAATCTTTTGTTTTTTTCTTGCTTCATTCTTTCTTTTTTGAGCTTCATATTTAAACTTACCATAATCCAGAATTTTACAGACAGGTGGGTCCACATTTGGTTGAATTTCTACTAAATCTAGGCTTAAATTTTCTGCTATCTTAAGTGCTTCATTAATGGGTATAACACCTAGTTGTTCCCCATCTGCTCCTATACAACGCACACTATCAGCTCTAATCAAATCATTTATCCTAGGGCCATCTTGACTTTGTGGAGTGTTATTTAATCCAACTATATGAAAATCTCCGTTATTGTTTAATTTCAAATACTAATACAACATTTTGTGGGAAATTGTTAATAAATTTCAAAAAAATTAGTTAACAAAGCAACAATTAATTCTTACTTTTCTAATTGATTAAATCAGGAGGCATACATTTGTTTGCTATATTTTCTAAAAATTCGTTTAAACCCAAAAACTCTTGTTTTTTTGAGCCTAAATACCTAACTGCCACACTTTTATTTTCTTGCTCTTGCTTTCCTATAACTACAATAATGGGAACAGCTTGACTAGAATGTTCTCTAATTTTGTAACCAATTTTTTCATTTCTTATGTCTATTTCACATCTAATACAAGACTTGTCTAATTTCTTTTTAATTTCATAAATATAATCATTAGTTGAATCAACTATAGAACATATCATAACTTGTATTGGGGAAAGCCATAATGGCATTCTACCTGAATATTGTTCGATTAATATACCAATCCATCTTTCTAAAGAGCCTAAGATTGCTCTATGTAGCATTACAGGATTCTTTTTATTTCCATCAACATCTATATAATATGCGCCTAACCTTTCTGGCAAAACAAAGTCTACTTGAAGAGTGCCGCACTGCCAATCTCTTCCAATTGCATCTGTAAGTACAAATTCAAGTTTAGGTCCATAAAATGCACCCTCACCAGGATTTAAAGTATAGCTTATACCTGCTGCTTGTATTGCCACTATAAGTGCTTTTTCAGCTTTATCCCAAGTGGCATCGTCACCAGCACGAATGGAAGGTCTATCAGAAAATTTAACCTTTAATTCTGCAAAACCAAAATCCTTATAGATTTGTTGAAGTAACTCACAAAATTTAACACATTCTGAAGTGATTTGAGTGTTCATGCAAAAAATGTGAGCATCATCCTGTGTAAATTGCCTTACTCTCATAATACCATGCAAAGCTCCTGAGGGTTCATTTCGATGACAAGAACCAAACTCTGCCATTCTAATAGGAAGATCTTTATATGATTTTAAACCTTGTTTATAAATTTGCACATGACCAGGGCAATTCATAGGTTTTAAAGCAAGTACTTTTTCGTCTTCACCTTTAGCCATAAACATATGTTCTTGAAATTTATCCCAATGCCCAGATTTTTCCCATAAGGATCTATCTATAACTTGAGGTGTTTTCACCTCTTCATATGTGTCATTCAATCTCCTTCTCATATAGGATTCAATCTCAAGATAAATTGACCAACCTTTTTTATGCCAAAAAACTGAACCAACAGCTTCTTCTTGAAGATGAAATAAATTTAATTCTTTTCCTAATTTTCTATGATCTCTTTTTTCTGCCTCTTCAATCATAAAAAGATAATTATTTAAATCCTTATCATTAAAAAAAGCAGTTCCATAAATTCTTTGTAATACTTGGTTCTTACTATCACCTCTCCAATATGATCCTGCTAATTTAGTTAACTTGAAAGAGTGACCAAGTTTTTTTGTTGAGGTTGTATGAGGCCCTCTACATAAATCTAGAAAGTTACCTTGTCTATAAAATGTAACCGTTTCATCTTCTGGAATAGCTTTGACTAATTCAAGTTTAAATTTTTCGTTATTTTTTTTAAAATAATTTATAGAATTTTCTCTAGACCAAACTTCTCTTGAAATTATTTCATCTCTATCGACGATTTCGTGCATTCTTTTTTCTATGACTTCTAAATCAGACAAAGTAAATTTCTTCTCTCGATAAAAATCATAGTAAAAACCATTTTCAATAGATGGACCTATGGTAACTTGAGTTTCTGGGAATAATTCTAAAACTGCTTCTGCCATGATATGTGCTGCATCATGTCTTATAACATCCAGAGTTTCTTTATTTTTTTTTGTTAAAATTGAAATTGTACTGTCTATTTCAATTGGCCTATCTAAATCCCATAACTCGCCATTAACTAGTGAGACCAAAGCATCAGAAGCTAGTTTTTCAGAAATATCATTTGCAATTTCAGCAGAGGTAACTGGCTTCTTATATTTTTTTTTATCTTTGTTTGGTAGCGTAATTGTAATCATTATATTTTAATTAAAATTAAAGTAATTAATTTATATCACTAACTGTTTATTTTATGTTCTGCAATAGTTTGTTTGTATAACGATATAGTTAAATTACACATCCTGTGATGACTATAATTTTTAGACACGATTTTTTTTGCAAATTCACCTATCTTTTCTCTCTTTTGCGACTTTAAGGATAAAGCAAATGAAATTTTTTCAGAGAGACTTTCTACTTTAAATGGCTCTGCTAAAAATCCAGTTTTTCCATCAATTATTGTTTCTGAAGCTCCACCATGATCGAACGCAATCGGTATTTTTCCTAGGGCTTGAGCTTCTAAAACTATTCTTCCAAATGGTTCCGGTGTTAAAGATGGCATGATAATCAAATCACCTAAAATCATTGCTGCTTGTATATCCCTAGTAGATTCAATAAGTTTGATTTTAGTTTCTAGCTTTGATCGAATTATTTTTTTAATTAAAATATTTTGAAATTTTTGATTCCCATCACCAGCTCCAATCATTACACATTGAAAATTATGTTTAACTTTAGACAAAGCTTTTATAAGAACTTGATAACCTTTCCACATTGCTGGTCTTGCTGCCATAACTATGACAGGAACATTATCTTTTAAATTTAAATGCTTTGATTGAGCTATTATTCTCGCAGGATTTATGTTAATTGGATTAAATAAATCTAAATCAACACCCCTATGAATAACTTTAATTTTACCACTAACCTTTGGAAAAGAATTTTTTATGCTTTCTTCAATGTGCTTAGATATAGCAATGATAAAATTCCCCTCAGTTAAAATACTATTATAATATTTTTTAAAGACATTAGATTTTCTAAATCTCATGTGAACAGAAGTAATAATTGGTATATCTAAGACAGCTCCAAGTGGTACACCAATCCATGCAGGCGCTCGAGAACAAAAATGAATTAGATCTACATTTTCACTTTCTAAAATTCTTTTTAACTCACTTCTAATTTTTGGCCATTTTAATGGGTTTTTGGTATTCACATTAAGATCATAATGAATTCCGCCATTTCTGGTTATTTGAGACACCATATAACCACCAGAAGAGATAACAATTGATCTAAAATTGTTATCAACTAGTGCTTTGGAAATTTCAACAACACCTCTTTCAACTCCGCCAGTATTTAAAGCTGGTAAAATCTGGGCAATAGTATATTTTTTTTTATTCATTTTTATTAACCTTAAATCAAACGGATTTATAAATGACCAAATTTATTAATAGATTAGATAATAACACAATAGCATATAACCAATTAACAGGAAAAAACTCAGGTATCGTATTCTTAAGCGGTTTTAACTCAGATATGCAAGGTAAAAAAGCATTATATTTAGAAAAATGGGCAAAAGAAAATAATCATAGCTTTTTGAGATTTGATTATTCTGGTCATGGTCAATCCTCAGGAACAATTGACAGTACGTGTTTTTCAGATTGGTATCAGGATGCTGAGTATTTGATAAATAAACTTACTCAAGACAAACAGATTTTGATTGGATCATCAATGGGCGCATGGATTATGCTGATGTTAGCAAAAAGAATTCCACAAAAAATCTCTGCAATTATAGGTTTAGCTCCTGCTCCAGATTTTCCTAAACTTTTGATATGGGATAAAATGTTAGGTAGTGAAAAAAGAAAATTAGTAAAAAATAGAAAAACAAGTATAAAATATGAAGATGGATCAAAAAATGATTTTTCATACAATTTAATTAAAGATAGTTTCAAAAACCTTACTTTGTCAAAGAGTATAACTTTTAATGGCCCTGTCTACTTATACCATGGTATGGCTGATGATGCCGTTCCATATGATTTGAGTATAAAAATAATTAAAAATTTTACAGGAACGAAAGATGTTAAATTATTGTTGGAAAGAGACGCTGGTCATAGACTATCTGAAATACACCAACTAAAAACCATTACAAATATTATTGAAGAAATAAAAATTAAAATATAATTAAATATCCATATTTTTATAGTTTTCATGGGGGTTAAGTCCAACAATTTGGTCTTTTAGTAATGTTCTAAATGAAGGCCTTGACTTTAGTTTGAAATACCATTCTCTTATATTATCATGATTTTTTAAATTTAATAATCCTAGATAGTCCAAAACTGAAAAATTTGCAGCAGCTAGAAAATCTAAATAAGTTAACTCATCTTTGATAAAATAATTTTTGTTATTTAGTAAGTAATTAAAATATTGAATATGAAAATCCAAATTTTGAAGAGCTGCTCTTATATTCTCACTATTTGGAGTTATATTTTCTACTATCCTTGAATATACTTTTTCATAAATAATTGGGTCGAAAACTTCTTTTTTAAAAATTACTTCAAACCAATGGACTAGTCTATTTATTTCAGCTTTTTCTTTATAATTATCCACAAAAAAGTTAGATCTTAATTCAAGATCTTTAATATACTCTACACAAGCATTTGCTCCAATAACTGGAAAATTTTCTTCATTGACCAGAACTGGCAAATGACCAGCTGGATTGAGCTCCAGAAAATCATTTTGTGGTTTCCAATAATTTTCTAGCTGGGTTTGGTATGATATTTTATGTTCTTCTAAAATAAGCCTAATATATCTTGATGATGAACATAAGTAATAGTGATAAAGAGTAATCATAATTTAAACTATTTTTCAGGAAGAAGTTGTGCCTTTAAAGGTAATAAGTTTATACAATCTTTTTTTAGCTCTTTAACAAGAAGTTCACCATATGTTAAATCACCTGGCGTGTGAATAATCAGATTTTTACTCCTTAATTTAAAAAAATCAAATTCTTTGTAGTAGTCATATTTACCTGAAACAAAACATATAACTTCATTTTTTTGCTTAGCAATTTCTAATCCTTTTCTTACTAGTATTTTACCAAAACCTTTTCCTTGGAAAAGATCACTTACTGCTAAAGGACCAAGAAGTAGGCAATTAATATTGTTAACTAATGTTCTATAAAAAGTAATGGTACCAATTACGGTATTTGAATCTTCATTTAAACAAGATACAAGAGACAAACCTTTGATAGGCGATTTTTTACGATATAAATATACTGTCCTTTGATGTCTGTTTTCACCAAAATTTTTATTTAAAATATTTTCAATTTGATCATTATCTGTTTCTTTTTTTTTTCTAACAATGATTGTACGATCCATTTAAATTTCACATTTCAATTTAAAATAATGTAAATAAGGTTATAATATTTTATTAAGTTAAAAAATTTGCTAATTTGGTAGTTCAGATTTTCCCATTAAAAACTTATCAATAGATCTTGCACATTGTCTGCCTTCTCTTATTGCCCAAACAACTAATGACTGACCGCGTCTTGAGTCACCAGCTGCAAAAAAATTATCAATAGATGTCTTATATTCAGTGTCATTTGCATCTAAATTACCCGCTGGAGTTAGGTTAACCCCTAAACTGTTTATTAAACCTTCGTGAATTGGATGCACGAAGCCCATTGCAAGTAACACAAGATCTGCTTCAAAAGAAAATTCAGTACCTGTAACCTCACTCATTTTCATTCTTCCATTATCATCTTTTGACCATTCAACTTTAACGCAATTTAGTTTATTAACTTTGCCGTCAAGACCTTCAAATGATTTTGTTAAAACAGACCAATTTCTATCGCATCCTTCTTGATGAGATGTTGAGGTTCTAAGTTTTAAAGGCCAATCGGGCCAGGTGAGTGCTTTATTTTCTTTTTCAGGTGGTTGATCTAGTAATTCGAGTTGAGTAACTGACTTAGCACCTTGACGATTAGAAGTGCCAACGCAATCTGATCCAGTATCTCCACCACCAATTACAAGAACATTCTTTCCTTTTGCTGAGATTTCAACCTTTGGATCTATTTTATTACCTGCAACTCTATCATTTTGTTGAGAGAGAAATTCCATAGCAAAATAGATACCCTTTAGTTCTCTACCCTTGACCGTTAAATCTCTTGGATTTTCTGATCCTCCACAAAAAGCAATTGCATCAAAATCATTATTTAATTCTTCGATTTTTATATTTTTACCGATGTGAGAATTAACTCTGAACTCTACACCTTCAGCCTCCATTTGAGACATTCTTCTATCAATAAGATGTTTTTCCATTTTGAAATCAGGTATACCAATCCTAAGAAGACCACCTATTCTAGAATTTTTTTCAAACACGACAACAGAATGACCTGCTCTACCTAGTTGCTGAGCACATGCTAAACCAGAAGGCCCAGAACCAATAACAGCAACTTTCTTACCTGTTTTTTTATTACTAATGATTGGTTTAATCCAACCTTCTTCCCACCCTTTATCTACAATGGAACATTCAATTGTTTTAATCGCTACAGGATTATCTGTAATATTCAAAGTACATGATGCTTCACATGGTGCTGGACAAATTCTACCTGTAAATTCTGGAAAATTATTTGTCGATTGGAGTAAATCAAGAGCTTCTTTCCATTTATTATTGTAAATTAAATCATTCCAATCAGGAATTAGATTATTAACAGGACAACCTTGATGACAATATGGAATCCCACAATCCATACATCTTGCACCTTGTTCTGAAACTTTTTTTTGGTCTAGAGGAATTAAGAACTCTTTAAAATGTTTTATTCTGTCCTCAACTGGTTCATAATCTCTTTCAACTCTGTCTAATTCCATAAATCCAGTTACCTTACCCATATCATTCTCCAGCAATTTTATTCGGTACTTTATTATCTTCTTTAAGTTTTTGTTTTCTTTCGTTTAAAGCTCTCTTAAAATCAAAAGGGGTTATTTTATAAAAAAGATTAAGATATTTATTCCAATCATCTAAAATTAATGTGGCTTTTTCACTTTTAGTATATTTTAAATGTCTTTGAATTATTAATTTTAATCGTGCTTCATCAAAATCAAGTAAATCATTATCAATATCTTTTTCTGAAGGAGTACCAAAGTTTCTTAAATTTTGTAATTTCTCTAAACCTACCATAGCTTTATTACACTTCGTTTCAAATGTACCATCTTCATCTAAAATATAGGCTATTCCACCAGACATTCCTGCTGCAAAATTCCTACCTGTTTTTCCAAGTATAATAACAACACCACCTGTCATATATTCACACCCATGGTCACCACAACCTTCAACAACAGCTGTAGCACCTGAGTTTCTAACTGCAAAACGTTCTCCTACAACTCCTCTAAGGTAACATTCTCCAGAGATTGCACCGTACAAGAGCGTGTTTCCAGCAATAATATTATTTTCAGGAATAATTTTACTTGTTTCATGAGGACTCACGGATATTCTACCACCAGATAGGCCCTTACCTACATAATCGTTAGCATCACCTTTTAAATTAAAATTAATACCTTTTGATAACCAAGCTCCAAAACTTTGGCCAGCGTTACCTGTAAAATCAACATTTATTGTATCCTTGGGCAATCCATTATGACCGTACTTTTTTGCTATAACCCCTGATAACATTCCGCCAACAGTTCTATTAGTATTTACAATTTTTGATGAAATATTTACTTTTGTTTTATCTGAGATAGCTTTTTTTGATTTTGAAATTAATTCATTATCAAGAGCAAGTTCTAACCTATGGTTTTGTTCTTTTGAATTATAAAAAGTCTCATCTTTTTCTTTTTCCAAACTTACAATAAGTTTTCTTAAATCCAATCCGTGAGCTTTCCAATGTTCTTCTGCTCCATGAAAATCAATAAGATCTCTTCTTCCAATTAAATCGTTAAACTTTCTAATACCAAGCTCTGCCATTATCTCTCTTACTTCATTAGCAATGAAAACAAAAAAGTTTACAACATGGTCTGGTGTTCCAGTAAAATTTTTTCTAAGTTCTGGGTCTTGTGTAGCAACCCCTACAGGACAAGTATTTAAATGACACTTTCTCATCATTATGCATCCTTCAGAAATAAGGGCGGCAGTTGCAAATCCAAACTCATCAGCACCCAAAATTGCTCCAATTACAACATCTCTTCCAGTTCTTAATCCTCCGTCAACTTGGACAGCTATTCTTTCTCTTAATCCGTTCATGACAAGTGTTTGATGGGTTTCGGCTAAACCAGTCTCCCAAGGACCACCAGCATTTAACAAAGATGTAATTGGACTTGCACCAGTACCACCATCATTTCCTGAAATAGTTACGTGATCAGCATAAGCTTTACTAACTCCAGCAGCGACGGTTCCAACACCAATCTCAGATACAAGTTTCACAGAAACTCTAGCTTTTGGATTAACATTTTTAAGATCATGTATAAGTTGTGCTAAATCTTCAATTGAATAAATATCGTGATGAGGTGGTGGTGATATTAAACCAACACCTGGTGTTGAATGTCTAATTTTAGCAATAAATTCATCAACTTTTCCACCTGGAAGCTGTCCACCCTCACCTGGCTTAGCACCTTGTGCCATTTTGATCTGAATATCAGTCGCGTTTGATAAATATTCAGTTGTAACCCCAAATCTTCCGGATGCAACTTGTTTTATTCTGGAGTTCATAGAATCACCATTAGAAAGAGGAACAAATCTTGATGTCTCTTCTCCACCTTCTCCTGTGTTAGATCTTCCTCCAAGACGGTTCATTGCAATTGCTAAGGTTGTATGAGCTTCTGTGGATATTGATCCAAGTGACATAGCACCTGTAGCAAATCTTTTAACTATTTCAGATGTAGGTTCTACCTCATCTATATTTATAGCTTTTGCTTTATTTGTGAACTTAAATAAACCTCTCAAATTTTTTAATTTTATAGAGTGATCATTAATTTTCTTAGAGTATTTTTTGAAAGTATCATAATTAGCACTTCTAACTGAATGTTGAAGCATTCCAATAGTTTCAGGAGTCCAAACATGTTCTTCACCCCGAATTCGAAAGCTTAAATCACCACCAACATCAAGATCATTAGATAATATTGGAGAATCACCAAAAGCTAATTCATGTCTATTCTCTGTTTCTATTTGAATTTCTTCTAAGTCAATACCTTCAACTTTTGACGACGTGCCGCAAAAGTATCTATCAACAAGATTAGAAGAAAGACCTACTGCATCAAAAATTTGAGCACCAGAATAAGATTGATATGTAGAAATACCCATTTTAGACATTACTTTAAGCATGCCTTTTGTTACCGCTTTGATATATTTTGTGTAAGCTTCTTTTTCTTCAATTTCCTGATTATAATTTTTAATTATGTTTGATAAGGTATAGAAAGCTAAGTATGGGTTTATTGCTTCTGCGCCATAACCTGCAAGAAGACATAGATCATGAACCCTTCTTGCTTCTCCAGTTTCTATTATTAATCCTACTTTTGTTCTTAAACCTTTTTTTATTAAATGGTGATGTACTGAGCTCATAGCAAGTAATGCAGGAATTGAAATATTGTTTTGATCAACTTCTCTATCTGATAATATAATTATATTACAAGCATTGCTATTTATAACTTTTTCAGCTTCAATACAAATGCTTTGCAAAAAATTTTCAATTTCTAAATTAGGATTTTCTTTTTTATTATAACAAATACTTAAAGTAACGGACCTTAACTTATTAGAAGTAAATTTATCTATATTTCTAATCTTTTCTATATCTAAATTATCTAATATCGGATGGTCAACTTCAATTAACTTTTGATTTTTACCTGATTTAGGATCAAGCAAATTTGGCCTTGGTCCTATAAAATTCATCAAAGACATTACCAACTCTTCTCGAATTGGGTCTATAGGAGGGTTTGTTACCTGAGCAAAATTTTGAAAAAAATAGTCATATAAAAGCCTGTTTTTATCTGATAACGCAGCTAAGGGGATATCTCTTCCCATTGATCCAATTGGATCTTGCCCCTCTAAAATCATTGGCTCAAGAAAAAACTTGAGATCTTCTTTGTTATAACCAAATGCTTGCTGTAAATCTAGTAATACAACATCTTCTGGCAATGTTTTATTTGTATTAAAATCAATTGATTTAATATTAACTTTCGAATTTTTAACCCACTCATCATAAGGATACAAATTAACTAAATTATCCTTAAGCTCTTCATCTGAAATTATTCTTTTTTCATTTAAATCAACCAGAAGCATTTTTCCTGGTTGTAACCGCCATTTTTGAATAATCTTATGTTCTGGAATATCTCTAAGAACACCTACTTCTGATGACATTATAACTAAGTCATCATCTGTTACGACATATCTAGCTGGTCTTAAACCATTGCGATCTAAAGTAGCAGCAACTTGAATACCATCAGTAAAAGCCATTGCAGCTGGTCCATCCCATGGCTCCATTAATGCAGAGTAATATTCATAAAATGAAGATCTTTTTGGATCCATTAATGAGTTATCTTTCCAAGCTTCAGGTATCATTAGCATCATTGCATGAGGAAGTGAATAACCACCCATAACAAGAAGTTCTAGAGCATTATCAAATGTTGCTGAGTCTGATGGTGATTTTTCTATAACTGGCCATAATTTCTTTAGATCATCTCCTAAAAGTTCAGAATACATGCTGTATCGTCTAGAGTTCATCCAATTTGTATTTCCTTTGACAGTATTAATCTCACCATTATGACATAAATATCTAAAAGGTTGGGCCAGTCGCCAAGAAGGGAATGTGTTTGTTGAAAACCTCTGATGAAAAAGAGCTATAGCGGTTTTGAAATTCTTATTTTGAAAATCAATGTAAAACTTTGATAGGTTTGGTGCTAACACCATTCCTTTAAATATTATGGTTCTTGTCGAAAGTGAAACAATATAGAAATCATCGCAATCATCTTGAAGTTCTTTTTGAAGTAAGAAAAGACTTTGCTTTCTAATTACATATAATTTTCTTTGAAATTCTTTTTCAGTTTTTGTGTTTTTTCCTTTTTCAATGAAAAATTGCCTAATGATTGGCGCATTATTTTTTACAGTTTCTCCTAAAACAGAATCATCAACTGGAACATCTCTCCATCCAATTAGAGATTGACCTTCTTTTTTGATTGCTTCTTCAACTGATTTTATTGCAGAACTAGCTCTAATTTTTTCTGGAGGCAGGAAAATCATGCCGACCCCATAATTACCAATTTCTGGAAGTATAATATCAGTCTTTAAAAATTCTTGTTTAAAAAAATCATGTGGTATTTGAATTAAAATACCAGCACCATCACCCGCTAAAGGGTCAGCCCCAATAGCACCTCTATGGTCAAGGTTATGAACAATCTCCAAGGCTTGATGAACTATCTCATGTTTGGGTTCATTTTTAATATTTGCAATAAAACCAAAACCACAATTTTCATGTTCGTTATCTGAATCATATAAACCATATTTTTCAGGAAACCCCATTTTGTTCAATTTTTTAATACTCATTTAATTCCTGTAAATCTATAGAAATCAACCAACTATGGTTAATGCCTAATATTTTTATTCCCTAATGAAGAACGTGGAACATAGAGAATTTACATATATTTGTAAAATTATTCATTATATGTCAGATATGCATAAATTGCATTACAAAATTGATTAACGAATTAATTAATTATCTCTGCTTCTTTAATCATAAAATCCTTAAATGCCCTAATTCTAGAATCATTTCTCAACTCATAATTAAAACATAAAGAAATTGACATTTTAGGTCCTTCTAGTTGGGATAAAATTTCTGTTAATTCTATCATTTCAAATTCCATCCAATCTGGTAATGAGGCTATTCCCATACCAACCTCAGTAGCCTTTGCTATTCCATATATACTAGAAACCTCTAAAATTGGCTTTCTTGGTCTTTTATTTTCTTTTCCAATTGTTAATAGCCAATTCAATCGATGTCTATCAAGAGGGGGTTGTGCATCTTCTCCATAAGATATTATTTTATGATTATCTAAATCAGTACTAGTTTTTGGATATCCATTTTTAGAAATATATTCATTTGATGCAAATATCTTATATCTACAGTCAGCTAATTTAATTTGAATATCGTCTTGAGAAACACTGGGTGTCATTCTTACCTCAATGTCAGAGTTAAAATTGGTAACTCGAGGTTCAGAATCTCTTAGGCTAAGCGCAACATTTATTTCTGGAAATAAATTTTTGAATTTTGACATTCTAGGAGCAACCCATAAAGCCCCAAACGCATTTGTAGCACTAATATTCAATCTACCCGATGGAACGTCCATATCCTCAAGAAGTTGGTTGTGAGTCTTGCTTATATCAGAGGCTAAAATTTGAACAGAAGAAGATAATCTCATACCGGCTTTAGTTAAAGAAATACCATCTGAGTTTCTTAAAAAAAGCCTTACACCCAATTCATTTTCTAGCGCCTTCATTTGTCTGCTCAATGCAGACTGACTCATTTGCAAGATATAAGAAGCTTCGGTAATATTTCGAGTTTGGGCAACGATATTAAATAATCTTAATCTATCCCACTTCATAAATAACCTCTATGCTCTTTTAAATTTTATAATAATCTTTTTAATACACATCTAATAAATATCTTTTTTCTTTTTTTAACATTTTTAAATATTCCAAAGCTTTTTTGTCGTCATATTTAAGCTCTTTTGCAATTATATTTATAATTGCGACTTCAACATCTTTAGCCATTTTTTGAGCATCTCCACATACGTATATTATTGCATCATTTTCTAACCATTGGAAAAATTCATAACTTCTTTCATAAATTTTATCCTGTACATAAATTTTTTTATCTTGATCTCTTGAAAAAGCAGTATCTAAATTATTCAAAATTTTTTCATCTACAAAATTTAAAATTTGATCTTCATATATAAAATCATTTTTCCTGGTCTGAGCACCAAAGAATAACCAATTTTTCCCTTTACTCTTAAGATATTTTCTTTCTTGTATAAAAGATAAAAAGGGCGCCACACCTGTACCAGGACCAATCATTATTATTGGCTTATTTTGGTTATCAGGTAATTTGAACAATTTATTTGGAATTAAGAAGACCTTTATTTTATCACCTAATTCACAACTATCAGATAAAAAAGTTGAACAAACACCATCATAATCTCTTGTTTTTCTTTGCCATCGTTGAGTTGAAACAGTTAGATGCACTGAGTTTTTAAAAATTAAGTTACTTGATGCAATAGAATATGCTCTATGCTGGAGTGGTTTTAAAAGAGTTAAAAAATGCAATACATCAAATTTAAGATTTTCATCCAAATTCATAAAATCTAAAACATCTTTTCCATATTTAAAATCCATCAATATATTTATTTTTTTAGTAGCTAAAGAATAATTTAATTCTTTATTATTAATATTATCGTTAACAAATTTTATTAATCTGTTCGTTGGCGTAAGAATCTCAAATTTTTTTTCTAGTAACTCATAAATGTTAAGATCATACCCTTCGGGTATGTATGTAGGATTTATTTGTAATCTATTTATAATAGCTCTTACTAAAGTATTATTATTTACTGGGAAAATTCCTAAGCTATCTCCAGGTTGATAAATAATACCACTATCACCTAGAGAAATTTCATAATGAAAAACTTCTTTGTTTGACTGTTTGCCAGATAAAAGTTTTTTAGAAGTGATTTTAGCTAAATATGGGTTTTGTTTATTCCAATTCATGCAATTACAGCTTAAAAAATTTTAAAAGAGATTAAAATAATAATTAATCCTATTTTTAATTAGATATTATCAATATATAAGATATATAAAATTTATGTAAAAGATAGAGTTTTAAATGGCTTTAGAAATAATAATTATTTTATCATTAATTCAAGGAATTACAGAATTTTTACCTATTTCATCTAGTGCCCATCTAATCATAATACCTGAATTTTTTTTTAATATAGATTCTAGCAGAGGATTTGACGTATCTCTTCACTTTGGGTCTTTATTGGCTGTAATATATTATTTAAAGAAAGATTTACTGAAAATAATTTCAGATACAATGTATTTTAAAATATATAACGAAGGCTTTATTATTTTTAAAAATCTAATAATTAGCACTATACCCGTTATTATTGTAGGATTTTTGGTTCATATAAATAATTTTGATATAATTAGAAGTTTAGAAGTCATTGGATGGACCACCTTAATATTTGGAATATTATTAGGTATTACGGACAGAAATCTTAAAGTTATAAAATATTTTAAAAATTTGAATTTAAAGGACGCACTCGTAATTGGCATTGCTCAGACACTAGCAATTATTCCTGGAACTAGTAGATCAGGCATTGTTATAACTGCTGGATTATATATGGGTTTCAGCCGTTTTGATGCGTCTAAATATTCTCTTTTATTATCAATCCCAGTTATAATAGCCGCAACTACTTTGGAAAGCATAAACTTGTTCATCGAAAAAGGTTTCTTTTTTAATAATGAAATGATTATGGGTATTATTTTAAGTTTTTGCGTCGCCTTAATTACAATTAAGTTATTTATGAAATGGATTAATAAAGCTTCACTTA
>CACIRZ010000021.1 GCA_902589185.1 uncultured SAR116 cluster alpha proteobacterium | reverse complement strand
AAGTATTAGGAGCTGTCCAGAAGCAAACTGGTAGAGTAACTGAGGCACTAACGTCTATGCTTAAATCTCTACAAATAAATTCTAAAGATGCTGAAACTCATAATAACGTGGGTGTGACATTAAAAGAATTGGGTAGATTAAAAGAAGCTGTAAAAAGTTATAAGAAAGCTCTAATGATTGAGCCTAATTATGCTGAAGCTTACAATAATCTAGGAGCAACTTTTCATGAACTTGGCAGTATGCAAAAAGCTGTAGAAAGTTATGCTAAAGCCATAAAAATAAATTTTAATTATGCTGCAGCATACTACAATATGGGTGTTACTCTAAAATCATTAAATAGATTTGAAGAGTCTATAGCTAGTTACACTAAAGCTATAGAAATAAATCCTAATTTTGCAGAAGCTTACAACAACATTGGTATTGCTTTTAAAGAACAAAATAAGCTCAAAGAAGCTATTGATGCCTTTAACAAATCAATTTCACTTAAACCTAATTATGCCGAGGCTTATTGGAATATTGGTGATGTTTTAAATGATCAAGGTGCAATCGAAAAAGGTATAGCTGCTTACAAGAAATCTATTTCAATGAAACCTGATTATGAAATTGGTAGAGCTAAATTAATTTATTATTTAGCATATACATGTGACTGGGATGGTATTAAAGAAAATAATAATTTAATACCAAAGTTAGGAACTACAAATCAGTTTATATCACCATTTTCTCTATTAGCGTTAGAAGATGCACCTGAAAGACATCTTATTAGATCAGAAAAATATTCAACAAGTAAATTACCTAAAAATAATAAACCATTTTCAAATAGATTAAGAAAAACATCAAAGCTTATTAGAATTGGATATTTTAGTGCAGACTTTAGAGAACATCCTGTTGCATATCAGATTGTAAGAGTTCTTGAACAACATAATCGTGATAAATTTGAGGTTTTTGGTTATTCTCTTTATAGTCATCCCCAAAGTGAGCTTCGACAGCGATTAGAAGAGTCATTTGATTATTTCGTAGATATTGAGGGTATGAGTGATAAAGACAAAGCACATCGTGCTAGAGAAGATAAAATTGACATTGCAATTGACCTTACAGGTTATACAGATAATAATTGTTGTAAAATCTTCAGCTACGGCGCTGCTCCCATTCAGATAAATTATCTTGGTTATCCTGGTACCATGGGTGCCAATTTTTTTCACTATATAGTGGCCGATCAAAATATAATACCACCAGAAAATCAGAAAAACTTTAAAGAAAAAATAATTTACTTACCACACACTTATATGCCTACTGATAATACTAGAGAAATATCTTCAAGGTATATTTCAAAAAAAGAATTTGGGCTCCCAGATGATAGCTTTGTTTTTTGTTGTTTTAATAATCACTATAAAATAACAACAGAAGAATTTGATATTTGGATGAGGTTTTTGAGTAAAATTGAAAAGAGCGTTCTTTGGCTTAGCAAAGCTAACCATGTTTCAGAAGCTAATTTAAAAAAAGAAGCAATAAAAAGAAATATAGACTCGTCTAGAATAATTTTTGCAGAAAGAGTCCCAATGAGAGATCATCTTGCAAGATATCAACTTGCAGATCTGTTCCTTGATACTTTTAATTATAATGCTCACACTACTGCTAGCGAAGCTCTTTGGGGTGGATTGCCAGTAATCACAAAAGTAGGAAAAGGGTTTCCTGCCAGAGTGGCATCGAGTTTACTACATGCGGTTGATCTTCCTGAGCTAATTACCAAAAACAAAAAAGAATATGAAGACCTAGTTTTAGAGCTTGCAAAAAACGCCAAAAAACTTTCAATGATAAAAGAAAAGCTAGCAGTTAATCGTTTATCTCAACCTTTATTCAATGTAGAACAGTATACTAAATTTTTAGAAGATGGATACATAAAATCCTACCAGAGCTATATGAAAGGGGATATAATGAAAAATATTATTGTCAAATAAAATGGTTAATCACTATTTTTTTCCTAAATGACGTCATTTTATATCCTCAGTGTTACGGAGGTGTGGCTATGATAATATTATTTTTGTTAAGTCTTTGATATGGATAAGTTGATTTGCACAAGAGCAGAGGACTGAAAATCCTCGTGTCGGTGGTTCGAATCCACCCACGGGCATCACGTTTAATAATCAAATTTTTAAATTACATTGATTGCTTTTTAATATAAATATAATGGTTCATTTTTAATTAAACATTAAAAAGCTTGTCTTGGAGATCAATTAATGGATCATTCCAGAAAACCTGACGTTTAAGTTTTTCAAAATCTGTTTCAAATGCCATTGCCATTGCAGAGCAATATATTGAACGTGCATCTGTTGTAGAATTAAGATCCTGACCTTCGAACAAGTTTTTGCGATTTAGTCCTGGCCAATTAGAATATACTTGAGCTTTTTTCACTAGCCCACCCATCATCAATACAGCGGTACCATAACCATGTTCGGTACCATTACCACCATTTTGTTCAATTTTTCTGCCAAACTCTGTTAAAGTAACAATCAATGTATCTTCAAACGTCGGACCTAGATTTTTTTGTAAAGTTCCAAAAATTTTATCTAAATTATACAATTTATCAGCATGCTCACCGTTTGAACCACCTTGTGCTGCATGTGTGTCGAAGCCGTTTATATCAAAAACTGCAACTCGTGGGCCATCAGCTTTTGATAGAGCCTTTGCTGCAGTTCCAGCAAGTCTATGGGCTTTTCTAGATCCTTTCCCAGAAAGCATTGAATATGGACGCATCATAACCTGTTGAATTGTAGATCTTAGGTTGCTATGCTCAGGGTACGTTGAAGCTACTTTCTTCATGATGTAAGGTGAAGGTGTAGATAATTTTGTTGGGAAATAGTTATCTAAGTTTGCTTTACTTCTGAGAATTAATGGCATAGGTAAAGCTATTGCTAAACCGTCTAAATTAGCTGTTTCCATTCCTCGGCCAAGCCAACCCGTATATTCAGCAAAAGGCTTGTGACCACCACTTTCCATTAAATCTTGTCCTTCAAAATGTGAACGCATCGTATATGGTATATTTGTAGCATGTACAATTGCTGCATTATTTTCTTTCCAGGCATTATGGAAATTTTTCAAAGAAGGATGCAATTCAAAATCAGATGTAAGCGGCAAAGTTTTCTTTACTAGAATATCAGGACGAAATTTTTCAAGTTTAGGATCAATTGGTGGAACAGCTGACAAACCATCCATCCCACCACGAAGAGATATAACAACAAGATTACGCTTTTTTTTCTTTTCAGCTAACGCTGAGAACAATGGGGAACCAAGAAGAGTTATTGTTATTGAACCTATTAAAAAAGCACGTCTATTTATCATGTTTTTAACATCCTATAACTTGGGAAAATTAATTGCATCTTAGTTGAAGGTGACTTAACTCCATCAATAAGGGCTCTTATTTCATCTGGATCATCAAAATTTTTTTCTATCATTTCTTCAAAATTTTTGAGGGCAATTCTGCGTCGAGCAATTTCTTTGGGAGCAGACATTCTTCTAATGAGTAATTCAGGTGATATCCAGTCTGACTCCAAATCAGAAAAACCATTTGGTTGGATAGGCCTATAGGGTTCATATCCAATTTCTTTCATAAAAAAACGAGGTTTACGTTGATGATTATTAGGTTTAATTTTGAAGTTATATTTCATTTCGTCTGCTTGTAGTGGCCAACTGCCACCTACCATGTGAACCATTTGTAACATCCATATTTCTGGATTTTGAAATTTAGTTTGATTGTCAGCATGATCATAAACAACCTGTAACAAAGCCTTATGAATGGTTGGTAGATTGCCGTCAGATTTTTCCCATGCAGAAATAATTGGTGCTATCATCTCTTCTGTTGGATTGTCAGTAAGGAAATGTCGACACAGCTTGAAAGCAATAAAGCGTCTTGTATTAGGATGATTTGATAAATCTTTCAATACATCAATTAGTTTGTTTTTTGGTGAAAGGCCTCGTTGTTTGTATTTCTTGCCTAATACCTTATGGTTACCAGGTTCATGTTTTTTAGAGTTAAATCTTACAGGGTTACATTCTTTTCTTTTTTTTGTGTATTCATGTTCCCACCCTGCCATAATATAAGAAAGTTGTATCACATCTTCTTGACTATATCCTGCTGAAGGAGAAACTGTATGTAATTCTAGTAACTCACGAGCATGATTTTCGTTTACTGTAGCTAGTTTTCCTCTTTTTCTACGATTTTTTCCCCATTCAGAATGTGGTCCTATAGACTCTGAATTGTCAAGATTATGAATCATTGACCAACCTAGAGTTGCTTCCTTTAAAAGTGTTTCAAATGAACCACACATATTAGTCCTAATAGTTTCACGATGATAAGGACCAGTTGTAAATTGTGGCATTGCATCTTTATCAATAATTGCAAAATGATTACACCAGAAAAACCATAGTCTTTCGAAAACTGGAGATTTACTTTTTAGTGCGGTATTTTGTCGAATACAAATTTCTAGATTTTCAAAGTATTGCTGTCCTACCTTATAACGAAGTTTATTTTTAGCTTCTTTGTAAGCTTGACGATTTTCTTTATACTTTTTTCTTAATATTTCTCGATCTGTATATACCCACTCTGCGTAGTGGTTAAGCATTTCTTTACCACTACGTATCTGTGTGTTCCAAATCAAGGGTGGCACTTTGTCAACTTGATTTTGCGCCCAAGAAACAGGGTTCTCTGGAACTATTTCGTTTGGACCAATGCCAAAAGCAACTTTTCGAAAGAAATTTTTTTTCATTACATCATTAATTATACAAATTTTAAATAATATTATTTATCAAATTTATTTGATTTTCAATAAATTTTGCTTACAAAATTTATTTCTATAGACTACCATTTTAGCTAAATTATTTAGAAAAACATATTTAATGTTCAATAATTTTTTTTTAGTTTATATTTCGGGAGGCATTATTATGAACAAAAATTTTAATAATAAAAAGAAAGTTTTAATGGTTCAAGGTCTTCATGAAGAGGGTCAAAAGTTATTATTACAAAGAGACGACATTGAACCCATTACAATAATGTCAGCGAATGAAGATGAAATTTTGGATGCAGCAAAAGAAGTTCATGGTATAACAGTTAGAACCGCTAATATCTCAAGAAAAATAATTGAAAATTCAAAAAATCTACAAGTGATTTCAAGGCATGGTGTGGGTTATGATTCTATTGATGTTGATGCTTTAAACGATTGTGGTATACCCCTAGCTATTGCTGCTCATTCAAATATGATCTCAGTAGCTGAACATGCTATGTTTATGTTGTTGGCGTTATCAAAGAACGTTTTTTATTATGATCAATTTGCTCGCAAAGCTGATTGGACTTCTCGTTGGGATATACGCGCTTGGGATGTTGCAGAAAAAAATTTGTTAGTAATTGGTTTTGGTAGAATAGGTTCAAGGTTGGTTAAAAGAGCTCTTGCTTTTGATATGAACGTTTTTGTCTATGATCCTTATGTTGATGAATTAGAAATAAAAAAATCAGGAGCCAATTATGTTAATAACTATCTAGATTTTTTACATGAAATGGATGCCGTTTCACTACATTGTCCAAAAAATGAAGAAACTACTAATATGTTTTCTGAAAATGAGTTTAAAATTATGAAAGAAAGTGCTTTTTTGATTAATTGTGCAAGAGGAGGAATTATTAATGAAGTTGCATTATTAGATGCTCTAAAATCTAGTAAAATTAGAGCTGCTGGTTTAGATGTTTACGATGATGAGCCATCTACGTCTTCAAATCCATTATTTAGTCTAGATAATATTTTACTTTCTCCTCATATTGCAGGAGTTACTCAAGAGGCGACAATAAGGATGTCTAAACAAGCAGTTCAAAACGTACTTGATGTATTTGATGACAAAGTAGATCCTGAAGTTGTTATAAATAAAAATGTTTTATAGGAGAAAAAAATGAAACAACAAACTTTAAGAGATTGTTGGGCTAAAGAAAAAGGTGCCATCAATGCTTGGTGTTCAATACCGAGCGCTGTAACCGCAGAAATGATGTCAATGAATGATTTTGATTCTATTACAATTGATATGCAACATGGGCTTGTTGATTATCAAGCTGCTTTAAATATGTTACAAGTTATTTCAGCTTCAGGTAAAACTCCTATGGTAAGGGTCCCATGGAACGAGCCGGGTATTATAATGAAATCATTAGATGCAGGTGCCTTAGGTATTATATGTCCAATGATAAACACTCCCGAAGATGCAATTAATTTTGTAGGTGCTACTAGATATGCTCCAGAAGGTCACCGAAGTTCTGGACCAACAAGAGCCCTAATGGTTCATGGTGCAAACTATCATGATGAGGCAAATGATAAAATTATTTCGTTAGCTATGATAGAAACAGTAGAAGCGCTTGAAAACGTCGATAAAATAGCCGCCACTGAAGGATTAACGGGGATTTATATTGGACCTTCAGATCTAAGTATTTCTATGGGTTTTAAACCTGGTTTAGATAGAGTTGAGCCTGAAATGATTAGTGCTATAAATAAAATTTATGATGCTTGTAAAAACAATAATATTAAAGTTGGTATACATTGTCTTTCTCCTTCTTATTTAAAAGAAAAAATATCTAATGGTTATGATTTAGCTACATTGGCTAGTGATGTTAGAATTTATGCGGAAGGTTTGAGTAACAAAATTAAAGAAGCAAGATCGTAAAATTCAAATATTTGAAAGGATAAGAATGAAAGCGGTTACTGTAGTTGAATCTGGAGTTCAAATAATAGATGTAGATACCCCATTACCCAAGGATAGTGAGGTTCTCGTAAAGGTACATGCATGTGGATTGAATAGAGCTGATTTAGTTGTAGCTGATGGTGGAGCACATGGTACGGCTGGAGGTCCCGGTACAATTGTTGGGATGGAGTTTTCAGGAGAAATTATTAAATGTGGAGAACATGTAAAAAATCTCTCAATTGGTGATAGAGTAATGTGTTCAGGAGCTTCAGTTTGGGCCGAATATGCAACTGCAGATTATGGAAGAGTAATAAAAATACCTGACAATAATACGGATTTTGCTACAGCTAGTACTTTACCGATAGCTCTAGCAACCATGCACAATGCTATTGTTACAATTGGTAATTTTAATAAAGGACAAACAATTTTGATACAAGGAGCAAGTTCAGGCGTTGGTCTAATGGGACTACAGATAGCAAAACATTTAGGGGCTAAACTAGTTATAGGAACATCTACAAAGCCAGAAAAATTTAATAAATTAAAATCTATTGGTGCTGATCTAGTTTTAAACTCAAAAGATAAAGACTGGGTTGATCAGGTATTACAAGCAACAAATAACAAAGGTGTAGATTTAATTATAGATCAACTTTCTGGTTATACAATCAACGAAAACATGAGAGCATCTAAAGTAAAAGGAACAATAGTAAACGTAGGAAGGTTAGCTGGAGGTAATACAGAATTCAATTGTGATCTTCATGCTTTAAGAAGAATAAATTATCGCGGTGTCACTTTTAGAACTAGATCAATAAACGAGATTAGGGATGTATACTCAAAAATGTGGAATGATTTAGGTGATTTGGTTGTTAAAAGGAAATTATCTCTACCTATAGAAAAGATTTTTGAATTTGATGATGTTTCAGATGCTTTATCATGTATGAGAGACAATCAACATTTTGGTAAATTGATTCTAAAAGTTTAAATTGTTTATGACTTTTGATCCAATTACGATTTTTGCAATTTTAGTTGCTTTCGCTTTAGGAGGAACACTTAAAGGTGCAACTGGTGCAGGAGCACCTATAATCACGATACCTGTTATAGCCGCATTTTATGACGTTCGAATAGCAGTTATAATAATGGTGATACCAAATTTATTAACAAACATAAGCCAGATTTATCAATTTAGAAAAACAATTCTTCCACTTTTTTTTACTTTTTCATTTGCTTTAGGTGGTGGTATAGGTGCTTTCGTAGGCACCATTTTGTTAATAAATTTACCTATAAAAATACTTACACTTTCAGTTGCATTTATTGTAATGATTTATATTACACTCAAGCTGATTGTTCCTTCATGGAAATTAGCCTATCAAAGAGCTACTAAATTAGTTTTTATTATGGGTGCAGGTGGTGGGGTGTTACAGGGTAGTGCTGGTCTATCAGCTCCAGTATCTATAACTTTCTTAAATTCTATGAAATTAGAGCGAAATCAATTTATACCAACTATTTCAGTTTACTTCGGAGTTATGTCTGTTTTTCAAATTCCTACTTTATATTACTATGATTTTTTTAACTTTGAGATAACTATTCTTAGTTTTGTATCTACAATTATTTTAGTTTGTTTTATGCCCCTTGGTTCTTGGTTTGCTAAAAATATGTCAAAAGATATTTTTGATAAAATCACATTAATTTTATTAGGTTTTATTGCACTAAGAATAATTTATTTAAATTTTTAAATATTTTTATTAGTATTTGTTAACACAAACTAATTTCCCATTTTGGGAAATACATCCATGTTGAAGTTTGAAGTTTTTATTTTCAATCTTATTAGTTTTTGGTAATTTAATCTCACAATCTTCTAAAAAATCCTTAGAAAATTTATTCGTTTCTAATATTTTCGTTGTTTTAGAAACTTTTCCATTATTTGATAATTCTAAAATAGTGAATGAGGGTAAACTAATTTTGTTAATGTCATCCTTATAAGAAAAACTTAGATTATTTTTGAAATTAATTATTTCAAAATTATTTTTTTTTGCAAGAATGATAATATCCTTTATATTTTCTAAATTGTAGGAAAAGAAATTTAAGTTGTAGTACTCATATGATTGTTTGCTTATTGAAAATAATATTGAGCCTTTTGTGAACTCAAAATTTATTTTATTTTTATTTTTTAAAATTTTTAAAGAAGAATTTGATGAGAAACATAATTTTGTATTATCTTGAAAAATAATTGTAGCTGGTTTTTCTCTAGTACTTAAATAATCACCAGATTTTATGCTAGTCTCCTCATTTAGAAAAAATCTTTTTCCATGTAAGTTTAATATATAAATTTTATTATTAATTTTAGTAATATTTATTTCTGAAAAGCAAGATTTTGGGAAAATAATTATTACTGAAAAAAAAATTAATAAGTATTTTACAAAACTTTTCTTCACTGGATTTAGAAAAAAGGTAGTCAAATAATAATATGACTACCTTAATTAAAATTAACCAGGAACTTTACCATTTACACCTTGTAAATAATAATTCATTCCCCATAAAGCACCATCATCAAGGGCTTTACCTGCAGGGATTATTTCTTTACCTGTGTTATCAATTAATGGACCTGCAAAAATGTTTATTTTTCCAGATTTAATACCATCTAGTGCTTCTTGAGCTTTTTGAGCAACATTTGCTGGCATATTTTGGAATTTGGAGATAACCAACATATCTGATTTTATACCACCCCAAACATTTCCAGGCCAATGGTTAGGACCATCTCCAGTGTTCCATTTTCCATTTCTTAGTTCCTCAATTTTCTTGATGTAGTAAGGACCCCAGTTATTTATTGAAGCAAACAACTGAGCTTTAGGAGCAAAAGCTGACATATCTGTTGATTGACCAAATCCCATAGCTCCATTTTTCTCAGCTATTTGAAGCATAGCAGGAGAATCTGTATGTTGCGCTAACACATCAGCGCCTTCAGCGATATGAACTTTTGCAGCATCTGCTTCTTTAACTGGATCATACCATGTGTTTGCCCATATAACTGATATTGAAGCATCTTTATTTACAGACTTTAATCCTTGAGCAAAAGCATTAATTCCCATGATAACTTCAGCTATAGGATAAGCTCCAATATATCCAATTTTATTAGTTTTGGTCATTAACCCTGCTACTACACCTTGTATATATCTACCCTCATAAAATCTGATATTGCCAGTTGCAACATTCTTAGACCTCTTATAGCCTGTAATATGCTCAAATTTCACATTCGGAAATTCTTTAGCAACTTTTAAAGTTGGTTCCATATAACCAAAAGAGGTTGTGAAAATAATCTCATTTCCTTGTTTTGCTAATTCTCTAATCACTCGGGTAGCATCAGGCCCCTCGGGAACATTCTCTACTACAGAGACTTTAATATCTTTACCAAATCGTTTTTCAACCATTTGTTTCCCAAGTTCATGGGCATATGTCCAGCCATGGTCACCTGGTGTTGTTAAATAAACAAAACCTACTTTTGTTGGACTTCCAGCAAAAGCACTCGAAATTACAAAAAATAAAACTGATATACTTAAAGCAATCAGTGAAAAAATACGGGTACAAAATTTTATCATAACAAACTCCTAAATTAATCTTAAAATCTTAGAGTGAATCTTCAAAATAACAATAAAAAAAGATTAAATATTTAATAAAATTTTATAATTGCAAATAAATTCTACAATTTTATTGACTACCAAAAAAAGGTTTACCAAGTGATGATGGTACAACACTATTATTTTTAGATAATCTTCCTGAAATCATTGTTAACGCAATAATTGTTGCTAAATACGGCATCATAGAAAGTAACTGTGACGGAATAGGCCAACCTCTTGCTTGTCCAACTAGTTGTGCAATAGTTATTCCTCCAAATATTAAAGCGCCAACAATAATGCGCCAGGGTATCCAGGAAGCAAATACGACTAAAGCAAGTGCAATCCATCCTCTACCAGCTGTCATGCCCTCTGACCAATGAGGTGTTAACACAAGAGGGATATAAGCTCCTCCAATTCCTGCACACATACCACCAAAACAAGAGGCATACCATCTTATTTTTTTTACTGGATATCCTACTGAGTGTGCGCTTTGATGATCATCTCCAACCGCCCTTAAAATTATACCTGATTTTGAATACTTTAAAAAAAATGATATAAAAATAATAATCGCTATAGATAAATATGCTACAAAATCTTGTTTAAATAAAATACTACCGATTATAGGAATATCTGCTAATAAAAAAATTTCTATTTTGGGTAGAGAAGGTATGGTCTTGCCAACTAAAGGTGCTCCTGCTAACCCAGTAAGACCAGTAGCAAATATAGTTAAACCTAAACCAGTAGCAACTTGATTAGTCATGAAATTAATTGTAAATACAGAAAAAATTGATGCCATTAGTACACCTGATAATGCTCCTGCAATTATTCCGTAATAAGGGTTTTCAAGCCATAAAACAGCCCCTAGAGCACCTACAGCTCCACTTAACATCATCCCTTCAACTCCGAGATTTAAAATGCCACTTTTTTCAGCTATTAGTTCACCTGTAGCGGCAAGTAATAATGGAATTGAAGTCGCTATAATAGTTAAAATTAGTGCTTCCATTGTTACTTACCTTCAGACCACTTTATCTTGTATTTTTGAAGAGTTTCACCCGTTAACAAAAAAAAGAGCAAAATACCTTCAAATAAACCTGTTACAACTTTTGGTATACCCATAGTCATTTGAGCATTATCAGCACCAAGCTTTACTGTTGCTATAATTATTCCAGCGAATAAAATTCCAACAGGGCTTAATCTTCCAAGAAAAGCAACAATTATTGCTGTAAAACCATAACCAAAAGACACCTCTGGTTGTAATTGACCTATATTTGCTGACACTTCAATTACTCCTGCAACCCCAGCTAAGCCACCAGATAATAAAAGAACAGTTATAATAATTGAATTTCGCTTGAAACCTGCAAATTTTGCTGCTTGTGGTGCAGATCCTAATACATTGATTTTAAAACCACCTAAAGTTTTGTTAACAAAAATCCAAGCAACAGGTACTAATAAAAAAACAAACAAAATCCCATAATGAAGTTGTCCAAGAAAACCAATTCCTGGAAAAGGTATTTTATTTATTAATGCCCCTTCAGGATAGGGTTTAGATAGTGGAAAGCCAAAGCTCATTGGATCGCGCAATGGTCCTCTAACAATAAAATCAATAAATAACATTGCAACATAAACCAGCATCAAACTTACTAAAATCTCATTTACATTTAACTTAGTTTTTAAAATTGCTGGTATAAATGCCCATAATGCTCCCCCGACAAAGCCAGCTGAGATAGTAATTAGTAAAAAGAATTTTGTTTCAATATTTGGAAATGACAATGCTATAAAACCAGCTAACAAAGCTCCCATAATAAATTGACCTTCAGCCCCAATATTCCAAACATTAGACTTAAAACATAACATCAAACCAGTGCCGATGATAATTAGTGGGCAAGCCTTAACTAATATATCACTAATACGGTCTATTCTTGAGAAAGGAGACACAAAGATTTGATAGAGAGTTTCTAGTGGGTTGTAACCTAGGAAAGTAAAAATTAGTAAACCAAAAAATATTGTAAAAACAATTGATAATATAGGTGCTATGATTATCCAGTTTTTTGAAACTTTATCTCTTGGTATGAAAGTAATCATTTAATTGGTTCCATTTGTTGATTTTCTCTATTTTTACCACCCATTAATAATCCGACATCAGTTGCTGTTATTTCTCTAACATCAAATATTTCACTCAAGACACCTTCATTGATTACACAAATCTTATTTGATAATTCAAAAATTTCTTCCAAATCTTGACTTATTAAGATGACCGCTTTCCCACTTTGAGAGAGATCTAATAATTTTTGCCTAATTGCAGTTGCTGCACCAATATCAACACCCCAAGTTGGTTGAGAAAAAATAGCAACTTTAGGATTGTTGGCTAAAGATCTTCCCAGAATAAATTTTTGTAAATTTCCTCCAGATAATTGACTAGCTAAAGGATTTGTTTCGGGACATCTTACATCATTATTTTTAATTATTTTTTTACTTTCATCTAAGCTGTTTTGAGGATTATTTAATAGATTAGTTATCCAACTTTTAGTATTACTATATTTGAAAAAATAAGTAAGGAATGTGTTTTCACTTAATGTCAAGTTTGGAACTGTAGCATGAAAAGTCCTCTCTTCTGGTATTGTTTCAATTCCAAGTTTTCGTCTTTCATTTATATTAGTTGTACCAATGGGTATTTTATCCAAAAGTATTTGGTCATTATCTTCACAATTAATTTCGCCGCTTAAGATTTCCATCAACTCTACTTGACCATTACCAGCAATTCCGGCAACACCTAAAATTTCTCCATAATTAACCTGTAAATTTATATTTGTTAACGAAATCCCAAACTCATGGTCTTTTAGCTTGTCTAAATTTTTTACCTCAAATGCTATTTTTTTTGATTTTGACTTAATAGCTTTTTTTAATTCAGTAATTTTTTTACCAACCATTGTTTCTGCTAAAAAATTGGTTGTTGTTTTCTTAGCATTAATTGATGCAATAGATTTACCTGATTTTAAAATAGTTACTTCATCCGCCAACTCGATAATTTCTTCTAATTTATGGCTAATGTAAAGTATAGAACATCCAGAAGATGCAAGTCTTTTTAAAATTTTAAATAAATTTTTGATTTCTTGAGGAGTAAGAACTGATGTTGGTTCATCCATTATTAATAAACTTGGATTTTGCATTAGGCATCTAATAATCTCTACTCTTTGTTTTTCACCAACTGATAACTCACTAACTAATTTTAAAGGATCAACAAATAATTCCCATTCTTTTGATAATTTTGTTATTTCGTTGACTACTTTGTTGAACTTAATCTTTTTATCTAGTGCGATTAGGATATTTTCTGCAACGGTAAGGGCAGGGAAAAGAGAAAAATGTTGAAAAACCATTCCTATTCCGTTTTTTCGAGCCACATTAGGTGATGTTATAGAAACTTTTTGGTTATTAATTTCTATTAATCCACTGTCTGGTTGCAGGACGCCATAAAAAATTTTTACCAACGTTGATTTGCCAGCGCCATTTTCACCCAAGAGGGCATGTATTTGCCCTTTAGCAATTGAAATATCAATATTTTGATTTGCAACAAAATCACCAAAAGATTTACTAATTTTTGTTGCTTTTAAAAGAATTTCTAATTCTTTTTTAGCCATTAAAACACCTGACTTTAATAAAACTTAATAAATTAAAATGAGGATAACAAAGAAATATAAGTAATCAATTCTTTTGTTTTGAAGTCTTTAATATCAGAAAAATTAAGATGCCAACTGAAATAAATATAATAGAAATAAACAAATTGAAATTACTGACATGCATTTTGTTAAAACCGCATGCAAATATTATAGCTGTTGTAATTATTATCATTAACCAATGAATTGGTTTTCCTAAAAATATTTTATTCATGTTGATGCTTTCAACTTGAAATTAAGTTTTCCTTGTAGGTAATATATCATCATTAAAATAAGTACACCTATAAAATTGTAGTAAATGCCATCTATTCCATAAATATTTTGTAATGGTGGAATTAATAAAGCTACTGATCCAATTAAAGCCAAAGCTCGCTTAAATGCGTTAAGTTTACCATTAAACCAACCCTCAAGGCCTAATGTCATACACCAATAAGCTAAAAGAACTGAAATCAAACTATAAATACTCCATATAATTGGTCCCTCCATCAACAATGAGGGGTTATAAACAAAAGCAAAGGGGACAATATATTTAGCTATTCCAACCTTACTTGACTCAACAGCCGTTGACATTGGTGGAGATTTTGCTATTGCAGCACCTGCAAATGAGGCAAGCGCTACTGGCGGTGTTATAGTTGAAACAACTCCAAAATAAAATGCAAACATATGAGCTGCAATTGGCATTATACCAGATTCAATTAATGATGGAACAATAAGAGCGGCAACAGTAATATAAACAGCAGTTGTAGTCATTCCCATGCCAAGAATAATCGCAGAGATTGCTGTTAAGCATAACAAGATGAATAAAACACCACCTGATAGATCTATAACTGATTGTGTAAACTTAAGCCCAAGACCTGAAACAAAAACGGAGCCAATAATTATTCCAGCACAAGCACATGCTATAGTAACTGGCACAGTTGATTTGATACCACTCTCGAAAGCTCCCAGTATATCAACAACTGACATCCTTGTATTTGTTTTTATAAAACTAAGAATGATAACAGATACAATGCTCCAAAATCCAGCAGTCATAGCTGTTTTACCGTAAATCAGCAACCCTATAAGCACAACTAGTGAAAGTAACATATGTCCACCACTTTTAAGAACTTCAATTACATTTGGTAAAATAGATTTATCAATTTTCTCAATTCCATGTTTTTCTGCTTCAACATGAACCATAAAATATATTGTAGTGAAATATAAAAATGCAGGAATTATTGCTGCAAGTATAACATATGAATATGGAGCTTCAAGAAATTCAGCCATTATGAAAGCGGCTGCACCCATTATTGGAGGTGTAATTTGACCTCCAGACGAAGCACATGCTTCAACAGCTGCAGCAAATTTAGCTCTATAACCATAATTTTTCATAAGGGGTATAGTAAATGATCCAGTTGTTACAACATTTGCAACGGCCGATCCATAAACAGTTCCTGTCATTCCTGATGCTACTACTGCTGCTTTTGCGGGACCACCAGTTCTGTGACCTGTTAGAGCAATCGCAAGGTCTACAAAAAATCGACCAACGCCTGATCTTATTAATATTCCACCGAATATTATAAAAAGAACAATATAAGTCGATGCTACATAAAGTGGTATACCATAGATACCATCTGAAGTCATAAATAAAGTATCAATATATTTGGAAAGTCTTGTTGGTGGACCATAAAAAAAGCCAAAAAATTTATTTGCATAGAGAGCATGTAACATGAAAAAACCAGCAACAAAAACCATCGCCCATCCAACGGCTCTCCTTGTGGCATCTAAAACTAAATATATTAAAATAGAACCAACAATTATGTCACCAATATACTTGTCACCATATCTCATCATAAAGTTTTCGATATCCCAGGTAGTCCATAATTGAACAAAAATTATAGAAAGGATTATTATTAAATCATAAGAAAATCCAAATGCTCTTAAAAGGTTTCCCTTTTTATCACCTTTTATCGTGAGTGGGTCCTTAATACTGTTTCGAAATAATGGATATATAAAAACTGCTAATACCATCATGGAAGACAAATGTATTGATCTAAAAGATCTTCCTTCAGGTGTGCCGTAAACAGCAACGAATAGGTGATAGAATGCAAGACCTACAGATAACCAGGAACAAATGACAATTATCCAATAATAAAGAGATTTATCTTTCGTCCACTCAAGAAGCTCGTCAAAGAAACTTATTTCCTTAACTTCATTATAAACTAATTTTTTTTGATTTTGAGACATTTTATTTTAAGAAAATTTTTAAAATAAAAAAGGCACAGTTAAACTGTGCCTTTTGAAATAGATTACATTACGCCTTGTTCTTTGTAATATTTGGCTGCACCAGGATGAATTGGTATAGCTGCGCCATTAACAGCCTCTTTTAATAATACCTTCTTCCAAACTGATTTAACCTTCACAAATTCAGCATGATTTTCCCAAAAAACTTTAGTCATATTGTAAACTAGGTCATCAGGTAAATCTTTATTAACAATAGCTGAAGTGACTATACCTAATGTAGGAATATCTTTATCTAAAGATTTATATGCGCTTGCAGGAATTTTACCATAAATATAACCTGGATTATTTTTAACAATTCGGTCAATTCTCTCTTTAGGAAGCCCAATAAATCTTATACCAGGACTATTTTCAAGCTCAATAAAACTTGCTTGAGGAACTGAAGTGGCTGCCATGAAAACATCTGCTTGTCCATCTTTCATTAGAGCAACAGATTCCTTATAGCTTACCATATGAACTACGCCACCATTCTTCTTGATTGTGTCAAAGTCATATCCATAATCTTTGATAATAGACTCACAAAAAGCTGTACCAGTCCACTTTGGTTTACCTGGACTAATGTTTGCTGATTTCATATCTTCAAAACCTTTAATTTTTGAATCAGCTCTTACAGCAACCTGAAAAGCAGCAGGATAAAGGGTTGCAAAATATCTAACATTTTTGTGGGCTTTTTTGAATTTTCCTTTGCCATTGTAACCATTAGCTACTGTATGCGCATAAGTAAAACCAAATTCTGCATCACCACCATCAACTGACATAACGTTTGAAATACCACCGCCAGAAGTGTTTGAAGTCGCAGTGCCTTTAATTTTGTCTTGCATTACTTGCATAATTTTTGCTCCAAGTGGATACCATGATCCACCAGAAGGTCCGGATACCATTCTTATAAATTGATCTGCACTTGCAATAGATGAACCTACCATAAGTGAGGATGCAACTAATATTGCACTTGAAATACGTTTCATTTAAACCCCCGAATAAATTAAGTTATTAATAAGTTATTAGTATCACAATTAATTTCTGAAAAGGTCAAGTGATAGTTCACTTTTAATTAATTAAATTTTTTATAAAGGTTTAATTTAAAAAAAAAAAGGTGTAGAAATATAATCACCAACTTCTTGAATGGGAATAAATATGAATATTAAAAAAGTAAAAGTCACAGAAGTTGGCCCACGTGATGGGTTCCAATCTGAAAAAACTATTTTAAAAACTGAAGATAAAATAGATGTAGTAAATAATTTGATTGATGCGGGTTTCCCAAGAATTGAAGTTTCATCCTTTGTTTCTCCTAAGGCTATTCCCCAACTGGCTGATGCAGCAACAATTTTAGAAAATGTAAAAAGAAATCATGAAACGACATTAGCAGCACTAGTCCCTAATGCAAGAGGAGCATTGAGGGCTGTTGATGCAAAATTAGACGAAATTGTTGTTTTTTTATCTGCCTCTGAAAGTCATAATAAAAAAAATGTAAACAGAAGCGTAAAAGATTCACTCCTTGGATTTAAAGAAATTGCAGATATTGCAGATAAAAACAACATACCTATTCAGGGTGATATTGCTACTGCTTTTGGTTGTCCTTTTGAAGGAAATGTTTCAGCTAAAAGATTAGCCGAGATTTCAAAAGAATATAAAATGATGGGGTTTAAAGGCGTCACTCTAGGCGATACTACTGGTATGGCCACTCCAACTGTAGTAACTGAAGCTGTTAACGAAATTAGAGATATGGTTCCTGATTTTGATATTACTCTTCATTTTCATAATACTAGAGGAATTGGTCTTGCAAATGTTATGACTGGAATAAATCTAGGAATTACAGATTATGAGAGTTGTTTTGGAGGAATGGGTGGATGCCCATTTGCACCAAATGCAACTGGTAATATATGTTCAGAAGATTTAATATATTTACTTCATGAAATGGGTATTGAGACAGGTATAAATTTAGAGCAATTAATCAATATTGCAAAAAAAGTTGAGACTTTAGTCGGTCATAAATTACCTGGTCAGGTAATGAGAGCAGGTCCAAGATTATTGAAATATTCTATGGAAGATGTTCCTACAGCATTAGGAGCTTAGATGACTGAACAAAAAAATATTGGCGCACTTTCAGGTATTAAAGTTATTGATCTTACAAGGGTATTATCCGGTCCCTTTTGTACCATGTTGCTTGCAGACATGGGTGCAGAGGTAATTAAAATTGAACCACCCAAAGGTGACAATGTAAGAAATCAAGGTGATATGGTTGATGGTTATAGTTCATATTTTGCTCAATTCAATAGAAATAAAAAGTCAGTTATTTTAGATCTCTATAAAGATACAGAAAAAGAAATTCTTAAATCTCTTATTAGCGAAGCAGATGTGGTTGTAGAAAATTTTAAGGGAGGTGTATTTAAAAAAATGGGTTTTGATTTTGAAACTTTGAAATCTTTAAACCCAAGAATAATTAGTGCTTCTGTTAATGGATTTGGTAGTAAAGGGGAAATGAGTGACAAACCAGCCTTTGATTTTATAGCACAAGCATTAAGTGGTTTTATGTCATTAAATGGAACTGAAGAAAGTGGCCCTATGAGGTCAGCTATGCCTGTTTCGGATTTGGTAGCAGGATTGTACTGTTCTTTTGGAATAGTATGCGCTTTACATGCAAGATTACAAACTGGCAAAGGACAACAAGTTGAGTCTTGCTTAACATCTGGTCTAATATCGATGATGGCATATTTATCATCTGAGAGTTTTGTAACTGGCAAAGCTCCTAAAAAATCAGGAAACAATCATCCTATCCTTGCTCCTTACGGAATTTTTCAAACATCTGATGGTGAAGTTGCTGTTGCTCCTGCAAGTGATAAGTTTTGTAATATTTTTCTTGAATGCACAGACCTAACAAATTTATTAGAAAATGAATTATATAAAAATAACGCAAATAGGATGAAAAACAGAGAAACTTTAAATCAGATAATAAATAAAAAGATGAAAACAAAAACATCTGAATATTGGATTGATATTTTAAATGAGGCAGGGTGTCCTGCTGCAAAAATAGTTTCACTGTCAGATGCCCTAAATAGTCAATTAATAAAAGATAACGATATGGTAATTAACTCTAATGGCCCTGAAGGCAGAAATATTAAAATGACAGGGTTTCCAGTAAAATTATCTGAAACACCAGCAAAATTATTTAGATCACCTCCATTACTTGGAGAACATACAGAAGAAATTCTTAAAAAATTTAAATAATTATTATGAAGGAATAAAAATGGATTTAAAGACACTTAATTTTAAAATCAAAGATAATGTTGCAATAATTGAGTTGAATAGACCAAAACAATATAATTCTCTTAATCAAGTAATGGCAGAGGATTTATTTAAAGTTTCATTAGAATGTGAAGATAATTCTGATATTAGATCTGTGATTTTAACAGGTAAAGGTGAAAAAGCTTTCTGCGCTGGTGGTGATTTACATTCTTTTGCTCAACATAAACAGAAAGTTGCAAGTCACCTTAAAGAAGTTACTACTCTATTACATGGGGCAATTTCAAGATTATCTAGAATGAATGCTCCTTTAATTCTTGCAGTAAATGGTGTTGCAGCAGGCGCAGGATTTTCATTTGTAGGCTTTGCAGATCTAGTAATTGCATCTTCAAACGCATCTTTCGTTTCAGCATATTCAAAAGCTGGTTTAACACCAGATGGATCATCAACATATTTCTTACCAAGAATAATAGGATCACGTAGATATACTGAATTAGTATTAACTAATAAAATATTAACGGCAGATGAGGCATGTGATTGGGGGTTGGTTAATAAAGTAGTAGATTTTAATGACTTACAAAATGAAGCATTTAAACTTGCTAAATCTCTAGCTGAAGGTCCAACACTTGCATTTGGAAAACTTAAAAATTTAGTTCACAATAGTTTTTTAGATTCTCTTGAAGGACAGATGGAATATGAGGCTAGAATGATTTCAGATTCAGCAAAGACGAAAGATGGTTTAAATGGAATAGATGCTTTTGTAAATAAAAAGAAAGTTTCATTTAAAGGTGAGTAATAAGAGAATTTTATGAAACTTAATATAATAGCTTTTGATGGTGATGGTATTGGACCGGAAATCGTAAGTTCTACTTTAGATGTAATTAAATTATTAAATTCTAAATTAAAGCTAGACATAGAAATACAGAGAGAGATCTTAGGTTTTAATTTACTAAAAAAAAATGGGATAACTTTCACAGATGATTTATTGTTAAAATCTAAGGAAGCGGATGGTATAATTTTAGGCCCTGTTGATCATAATGCTTATCCTTCAGTTTCAAATGGTGGAATAAATCCATCAGCTAAACTTCGTATTGAACTAGATTTATATTCTAATATTAGACCTGCTAAAAATTATGTTAATGTAAAATCATTATCACAAAATATGGACTTAGTGATTGTACGTGAAAACACGGAAGGTTTTTATGCTGATAGGAATATGTATGATGGGAGTGGGGAGTTTAGTCCTGTACCTGGTGTTGGATTGTCATTACGAAAGATTACAAAAGAAGCCTCTTTAAAAATTGCAAAATCAGCATTTGAAATAGCAAAATCTAGATCTGTTAAAAAGTCAATAAAATCTAAAGTCCATGTTGTTCACAAAGCAAATGTAATGAAAATTACTGATGGCATTTTCCTTGATGCATGTAGACATCTATCATCAAAGTATAATGATGTTGATTATGAAGAAATGCTAGTGGACGCATGCGCCGCACATCTTGTCAGGAAACCTGACCAGTTTGATGTTATTGTAACCACAAACATGTTTGGAGATATTTTATCAGACTTAGCAACTGAATTATCTGGATCTTTAGGTCTTGCTGGATCATTAAATGCTGGTAGCAATCATGCAATGGCTCAAGCACAACACGGAGCTGCTCCAGATATTGCAGACAAAAATATTGCAAATCCAATATCGTTAATTTTATCTTCGGCTATGTTATTAGATTGGCTTGGAAAAAATAGGAAAATAGATAAATTAATTTTAGCTTCTAATTTAATTAACGACTCAGTGTTAGAATTACTTAAAGACAAAGAAAACTTTACTAGAGATCTTGGTGGAAATGCTTCTACTAGTAAAATCACAGAAAATTTGATAAAAATATTAAACAAAATTATTTAAAATACATGTCTGATCAAATATCCATACCAGCAGTTTATATGAGAGGCGGAACCTCAAAGGGATTACTATTTAATAAACATTATTTACCCAAAGATCAGTCAGAGTTAGATAAATACCTACTTGCAGCAATGGGGTCTCCTGATCTTAGACAAATAAATGGAATGGGTGGAGCGACATCTGTAACAAGCAAAGTTTGTATAATTTCAAAAAGCACACAAAAGAATGTAGATATAGATTACTTATTTGCTCAAGTAATTATTGACAAAGCAAAAGTAGATTACGGGCCTACCTGCGGTAATATGTTATCAGCAGTTGGTCCCTTCTCAATTGAAAATGGATTTATTGATGCTGATGAAGGCGAAACTAAAATAAATATAAGATCTGTAAATACAGGTTCTATAATTGAAGCTGTGGTTCCAACACCTAATAAAAAAATAAAATATATGGGTGATTTTAAAATTGATGGAGTTCCTGGTAAGGGTGCTCCGATATTACTAAAATTTAAGAATTTAGTTGGAGGAGTCACAGGAAAGATGTTGCCTGCTGGAAAACCAATTATAACAGTTAAAGGTATAGAAGTTACATGTCTTGATATTTCAATGCCTATAGTAATGGCCAAAGCTGTTGACTTTGGCATAAGTGGACATGAAACAAGTAATGAACTAAATAAAAATCTGGAATTACTTAACAAGATAGAAGAGATCAGAGTTATTGCGGGTGCTCAAATGGGATTGGGGGATGTACGTGGAAAGGTAATACCAAAATTTGCTCTTCTATCAAAACCACTAAATGGTGGGACTATTACGTCTAGATATTTTACTCCTAATACCTGTCATGAGACACATGCTGCTACAGGTACTAATTGTATTGCATCTGCTTGTCTTATTTCTAATACAATTGCTTCTCAAATTTCTCAAATTGAAGTTAAGCAAGAAAATAAAGTAACAGTAGAGCATCCTTTAGGTTCAATAGATTGTTTTGTCGAAACATGCTTGTCAACTGTAGACAATAAAAATGACTTCATAATTTCATGTGGTATCTATAGAACATCAAGAAAAATAATGGATGGAAAAATTTATATTCCACAAAATATAAATGATCACTGACAAACCAAAATTAGTTAATTTTTTCTTTGGGTGGTGGCCTGAGAGATGGCGATATATTTGGAGTTTGTTGTTAGCAATATCTAGTGGCTTTTTAGCCTACTATATTGGTCTTCCTTTACCATGGATGTTGGGTCCACTAATAGGTTGCGGATTTTTTGCGGCAATTGGTAAAGGAGTAATTATTGGAAAAAAAACCGAGACCAGTTTGTAGGGCGCTACTAGGTTGTACAATTGGAGCTAATTTTGGACCAGAGATAATTGACAGAGTTTATGAAATTGGGATTTCATTATTATTTGTTCCATTTTTTGTAATTTTGATGGGTTCTACAACTTATTTTTATTTAAACAAAATCATGAAAATGGACAGATTAACTTCAATTTATGGCTCTTTCCCAGGTGGTTTAAATGAAATGGTTATTCTTGGTCAAGAGATTGGATCCAACCCAAGAACTTTAGTATTAATACATGCAACTAGAATTGTTGTTGTTGTTTTTTTAGCCTCTTTACTAATTATGTTTGTTCCTAAGTTAAGTGTTGATATGTTACCAAATCCTGATTTATTTTATAATTGGCAACAACTTCCATTTGTTTTTATCATATCTTACTTAGGATGGTATGTGGCAGTTAAGTTGAAAATCCCGGGTCCAACAATAATTGGTCCAATGATTTTTTCAGCACTTATCCATATCTTCGAAATTGTAGAGGCAATGCCTATGTATATAATTGTTATTGCTGTTCAAATTTTATTAGGTTCAGCTCTTGGATGTCTGTTTAAAAATATTACCTTAAAGGAAATGTCAGGGCCTGTCCTAGCTGGACTTATAACAACTTTAATAGCTATAATTCCTCTGGTTATTATTTACTTTATATTAGTAAATATTGGATATGACCCTTTATCAATTTTACTCGCATTCTCGCCTGGTGGACAATCAGAAATGAATATTTTAGCTCTTTCTGTAGGAGCTGATATGTCATTTATAAGTCCACATCATATGTTAAGAGTATTTATGGTAATAATTTTTGCTGGAATTCTACATAAAATTATTAAACAAAATCTTTAATTTTATTTTTTAATTTTAGAATTGTTTATGTCTACCAAGCTCATTTTTGTGTTATCTACATAAGGAGCGTTTTCAATCCAAGACATCTCAAAACCTTCAATGCAAGCTATATTAAATCCATATTCTTTAGGATTGGATCTTCTTTTGTGGTGTGTATTTATTCCACAGATTTTACAGAAATAATGTTCAGCTATATTGGTATTCCATTTGTAAGTTGATAGAAATTTTTTGCCAGATACAATTGTAAGAAGTTCCATGGGTGCTGATCCCATTACAAATCCTTTTCTAGAACAAATTGAACAATTACACCTACGAAGATCTCTCAAATTTGTGTCAATTTTAAATTTTATTACACCGCAATGACAACTTCCCTTAAGGGGTGTCTTTAAATCCTTGATTTTCATTTTGTTCCCTAAAATTGAAAGCCATAACTATCTCTAAGTTTGTTTGCTAACTCAGTTGTTTTATCTTTAGATATAGGTTTAAATGGGGGCCTTAAATTGTTCCATAAAGAGTTTTTAGTTTGTAAGGCTAATAACGATTTTTGGGCGGGAATTGGTGCATAATCTTGAAATAAGAGTCTTACTGATTTAACCTTTTTTTGAAGTTCTTCAGCCTCGTTCCATTTTCCAGAGTGACAAAGATCTATTACCTTTGAGATATCTTTGCTATTCAAGTTTGCAGTTGCTGAAATACAACCCATTGCACCAGCATCAATAACAACTTCAGGTTTTAGATTAGGAAAAACCCAACCTCTTTCCATCCATTCAACATACCTTGGCACCCTTGCAATACCATGACTGTCATGTCCTACTAAGTTTGATCCTGATAATCTTTCAGCAATAGTCCTT
>CACIRZ010000020.1 GCA_902589185.1 uncultured SAR116 cluster alpha proteobacterium | reverse complement strand
AAATTAAAGCTAACGAAAAAGTCACTAACATTCAAAACTCTACTGGTTCTAACACCAAGGGAAATCAATTTTCTCAGCAAAATAGTACTTCATTTGCAAGTTCTGGAATGAATTCTGTCTTAGAAGGGTTATTAGATACTATTGATCTAAGTCAAAAAGGTTGGACTACAAAACTTGTTTCTAGAATAGAAAATGCTCTTGAAAATGGTGGAGAAGAAATTGAGTTTAACCTCAAACCAAAAAAATTAGGAAGATTAAAAGTATCCATAAATTTAAAAAATGGAACTGGAAACGTGAAAATAATTACAGAAAATACATTTGTGACAAATGCATTAACTCAAAATGAAAATCATCTACAAAAACTCTTTAATGATCAAGGAATAAATTTAGAATTTTCAGCTCATGACGATACAAAATATTTTGGCTCAAAACATAGTTTTAACAAAAATTCAAATAATAATGATCAAAATAATTTTCAAAAGTCTGAAAATGAAAAAGAAAAACAAAATACGATAACAGGTTTAGATGATAATGTTTCATCTAGACATATTGTAAACGTAATAGCATAATTAATAACTGAGTAGTGAGAAAAAAATGGCAGAAGAAGTAGAAGAAGAACCAAAAAAAAGTAATTTGTTAAAAATAATTATTTTTGTAGTAGGCGGCATTTTGCTAATAGCTGTTGGTCTAGGAATTGGTTATTTTTTATTTGGAGGTGAGCCTGAGCCAGATCCGTCTGCAGAAGTTAATCAAATCATCGAAGGTAAAGAAGCTGAAAAGAAAAAACCTGAAGATGCTGACAACAAAGAAGGTGAAGAAGAAGATGAAGATGGGATGATCAAAAAGAATGTTAAAGCCATTCCAGAAGTTGATACTTATGAAACTACTTATTTTGAATTTCCAGGAGATTTTACAACTAATTTAAAAGGCAGTAGAAAATTTTTACAAGTAAGTGTGGGAGTATCTACACAGTATGACGAACAGGTAATGGAGGTGGTTGACTCTCATCAACTAGCATTACGTTCTGAAATTCTTTCAACTATAAGTGATTTTACCGAGGAAGATATTTCCGGGAGTGAGGGTAAGAAAAAATTAGCAGAAAGATTAATAGTAGTTCTGAATAAAAAATTAGAATCTTTTGATGAATTCCCAGGTATAGAGGATGTATATTTTACTGCATTCATTTTACAATAAGTAAGGATTTATAAATTAATGTCTAATACATCTAGAAAATTATCTTCTGACGAAGTCTCAGCTTTAATGGAAGGACTGCAATCTGGTGAAATTACAGCAAACTCAGGATTGAATAATGATGTTGAAGTAACAGATTTTACGTTCGGTTCTGATAACTTAGAACTTCTTGGTGATTACTATGCTTTAAGGTTAATTAATGAAAGATTTGCTCGATTAGTAAGAAGTATATTTTTACCTATGATAAGATTGCAACCAAAAATCAACCCATTTCCTCCAGAGGTAAAAACATATGATGAATATAGTGCTGGTCTAAATAGTTTTATGAGCTTAAGTACAAGTAGAATTGATGAACTTAGAGGATCAATGTTACTTGTGCTTGAACCATCCTTTATCAGTGTTTTAACAAATTGTTATTATGGTGGTAAATTAGCTAATTTTCCCTCAGCTAAGGCAGAGTTCACTGCTACTGAAGATAGAATAATTGAAATAGTATCAGATGGAATTACTCAATGCCTTGAAACTGCTTGGAAAGATTTAATGCCAATAACTATAAAGCATCAAAGTAGAGAAATTAATCCGCAATTTGCAACATTAGTTGAATCTTCAGATTCAGTAATAATTTGTTCTTTTGTGGTTCAACTTCCAAACGTTGATTCAGCATCATTTGATATAATTTATCCTTTACAAACTTTAAAGCCAATTGCTTCTTTATTACGTTCTAGAGTTCAAAGTGATGTAATTAATGACGATATAAGCTGGAGAGAGCGCTTAGAAAAATCAGTATTGAATATTCCACTTCCTGTATCAGCAATATTGAGTGAACCATCTGTTTCATTATCTAATCTCGTTCAATTTAAAGAAGGAGACGTAATGAATTTACCCCCAGTTGATGGAGTGGATTTTTTTGTGAATGATAAAATTTTATTTAAAGCAGAAATTGGCGAAACTAATGGCCAAGTAGCGGTCAGTTTAAAAAATAGATTATAAATATTAAGGAGTAATTCAATGGCAGAAAATGAAGCTGAAGCCCAAGTTGAAGAAACAGTAACAGATATAACTGGACTAGATAATCTTAAGGTCCTAGAAAACATTGAAGTAAAACTTACTGTTGAGGTTGGTTCAACTGAACTTAAGATAAGAGACCTTTTAAGGCTCAATGAAGGATCTGTTGTAGAACTAGAAAGATTAGCAGGTGATCCATTAGATATTTTAGCAAATGGGGTTAAAATAGCTAAAGGAGAAGTGGTTATGGTTGGTGAAAGATTCGGCATAAGATTCACAGAGGTTACAAACCCAGAAAATCGAGTGCAAAAACTATAATTTACAAAAAATTGACAAAAAAATTAATCTATCAAAAACAATGACTTAATATATAAATCTGTTTATGGCATATTTCTTGCTTCCTTATATAAAAAATAAGGAAAGTTTAAATGTCACAGTCAGTTCCAGATTTTACCACGGTTATTGTTGTAATTTCATTTTTATTAGTTTTAGGTGTTGTTGCATTTATTGTTAAGAAAAAAAGTGGACATCTAAAAAAAATCATTAAAAAAGAAAATAGTTTTGATGTTATGCATCAGATGCCTCTTAATAATGGTTTCCTAGCTTATGTTTTTAAAGTTGATGAAGAAAAATTTTTCTTTGTAGGACACAAATCTGGCAGGGGATCGCTAACACAGATTAATCAACCTAAGCTTAAAACAAGCAATTCAAATAACAAAGCTTCTGAACAGTTATCAATTAAAAACACTCCTGTAAAAGAAAAAGCTAGAATTTCTAAACCGCTTCAACATGTAAATATCTCTGATTTATTAACAGCTCATAAAAAAGGTAATGAAAATGCGTAGAGCAATTTGCCCACAACCGATTAAAAGGCACTATTTTTCAAATACTAAAGAAGAAATTTATAAGATTATGATAAATTTACTTAAGAAATTATCTTTTTTTATGGCTTTAGTCTTTATCAGTGGATTTCCTGTTCAGGCTATAGGAGAACCTATTGCTTCTGGGTTTCCTGCATTAAATGTATCAACTAACGGTGATACAACTGAATACTCATTTCCATTACAAATTTTGCTATTAATGACAGCTTTAACAGTATTACCTTCTTTAGTTCTTGGAATGACAAGTTTTACAAGAATAATTATTGTTATGTCAATTCTACGACAAGCTCTGGGAACACAACAAACGCCTCCTAATCAAGTGCTAATTGCAATATCTCTTTTTCTAACTTTTTTTATCATGGCTCCAACTTTTAATAAGGTTTATGAGAATGCTGCTTTACCATATATGGAAAAAAGTTTACCTGCTGAACAAGCTATTGAAACAGCAAGTAGTGAAATGAAACAGTTTATGGTAAAAAATACAAGAAAAACAGACTTAATTATGTTCACTGAATTAGCTGGCTTAGAAAAATTTGAAAAAGTATCTGATATCCCTTTCAGAATAGCTCTTCCTGCATTTATGACTAGTGAACTTAAAACTGCATTTCAAATAGGATTTCTTCTATTTTTACCTTTCTTAGTAATCGATATGGTGATTTCCTCCATTTTAATGTCACTTGGAATGATGATGTTATCTCCAATGTTAGTTGCACTTCCATTTAAACTATTATTATTTGTTTTAGTTGATGGATGGAGCATGACAGTTGGATCTTTAGTAAGCACTTTTTCAGCAGGATAAAAAAAATGAACTTTGATGAAAATATTAGTATGTTAAGTATGGCTTTTTATCAGGTTTTGCTTGTTTCTGGTCCTATCTTAGCTTTAGCTCTTGGAATAGGTCTTTTGATAGGTATTATTCAAGCCGCAACATCAATCAATGAAATGACACTTAGTTTTGTACCCAAAGTTATCGTAGTAATGTTAGGCATAGGATTATTGGGTAATTTTTTCATGATGGGACTTGTTGATTACTTTAATTTTATTTTTGATCAGGTTGCTGGTGTAGGACAAAATTAAACACGAAAGAAATTTATTATGAATGGGATAGAGTTTGCTTTACCAGGAGTTAATTTATATAACTTATACCAATATATGGTAATTTTTTTTGTATCGTCTCTGAGAATTTCTTCTTTTTTAATTAGTGCACCATTTTTTTCATTAGGAGGAATTCCCTTACAAGTAAGAATAATTGCAAGTATAGGTTTAACTGCATTCTTATTTCCTGTGATTAAAGTTCCAGAAATTCAAAGTATGCAAGGTTTTAATTTAATTTTACTTATTTTGTCTGAAATTGGTATAGGGCTTTCAGTAGGTTTGATTTTAAATATAATTTTTTCTGCAGCAGCAGTTGCAGGCGAGAAGATAGCATCTACAGCAGGACTATCTATGTCAAGTATGATAGATCCTCAATCTGGAGGGCAAACACTTGTTTTAAGTACAGTCTTAACTTTATTTCTTATATCTTGTTTTTTATCACTAGACGGTCATTTGTACTTACTAAAATTACTTATTGAAAGTTATGTCTACTTACCAATTGGTCTAATCCTTGATTTTTCTGAGGTTAGTAATGTTGCTGTCAATACCTTTGGAGATATGTTATATCTAGCTGCTTTAATTAGTTTACCAATTGTGGGTGGATTATTATTAATACAATGTTCAATTGGCATAATTACAAGATCTGCACCATCACTAAATCTATTTTCGTTTGGTTTTCCAATTGCTCTAATTAGTGTTTTTATCTTTTTGTATTTAGGTGTTGGACCAATTTCAAATGCTTTTTCAGATTTAACGGCTACGGCAATTAATTTAATTGACGAAGTTCTTCATTCGTATAAAGAAGGAAGTTTATAAAATGGCTGAAGAAGATAATTCACAAGATAAAACCGAAGAACCATCCCAAAGAAAATTAGATAAAGCGGCTGAGGATGGTCAGGTATTAACGTCTAAAGAAATGTTTGTGTTTACATCATTAATAATGGGTTTAATGGTTCTGTCATCAATACCATTCTTAGCTAAAGATTTTTTAGCAATTTGGAAGACATTTTTTTTATTTGATCTTGATTATATAACAAATATTTCTCCTGCCTATGGCATGAATAAATTGATTAAATATGTAATTAATATAACTTTAATTGTTGGTGTTCCTCTAATATTGATTATTTTAATAACACAAATGGCTATTGGAGGTATTAATTTTGCTCCAAAAGCTTTTCAATTCAAATCAAATAGGATTAACTTATTATCAGGTTTAAAAAGAATATTTTCTTCTAAAGGTCTGTTTGAACTTATCAAGTCTTTATTCAAAGTTGGCTTATTGGGAGGAATTACATTCTTCGTAATTTACTATAATTTGAAAGATATAATAAATTTATCTGAACGTAATTTATACTCCGCTTTATCAAACCTACTTTACAACTTTCCTCAACTCACAATTGCTCTTTTAATTGTTTTAGGTTTTATAGCTATTTTTGATTTTATTTGGCAAAAATACCAGCATGTAGAAAAATTAAAAATGACAATAAAAGAAGTAAAAGATGAGCATAAAGATACGGATGGCTCGCCAGAAGTTAAACAAAAAATTAGAAAATTACAAAATGAAATTGCCAATAGAGCTGCCACTCAATCTGCTGCGTTAGATGATGTAAAAGATGCATCAGCGGTAATCACAAACCCAACTCATTTTGCAGTTGCAATAAAATATGAAGTTGGATCAGAAGGCGCTCCAATAATTTTAGCCATGGGAAGAGGAATGATAGCAGAAAAAATAATAAAATTAGCTGATGAAAATAAGGTTACAGTATTTCAAAGTCCTTTACTTGCTAGGGCTCTTTATTTTACAGGAGAAATAGGAAAAGAAATTTCTGAAAATCTCTATTCAGCCGTTGCATCTGTATTAGCTTATATCTTTAAAATTGAAAGAGGAGAGGAAACTGATTATCCTGAATTTGAGATTCCAGAAAATATGAGTTTTGATGAATATGGAAAAAAAATTAAATAAACTTGTGGTGATAATATGAAAAAAAGAAAAACATTTGGACAAATTATTATTACAGCAATGTTTATTTGGTCTGCTCTTTTATGTCATTTTGAAGCAAGTACTCTTCGTGAAGAAGGTGATATTACAAATGCTGCTTTATATTGGTTTTTTGGTTTTACAGCAGTATTAGGGGCTTTTAGATTTAAAATCGCTGAATTGATATATGGAATAATTGATTTCAAAAATAAATATAAAAATAGAAAATAAAGTTAGTAACTGTGATAAAAAATATTCAAAACAATAATAAAAAAGTAACTTGCCATGGATGCAACTATTTCTTTATTACTCATAGAAAACAAAGGCCGTGGGGATGTAAAAAGTTTGGTTTTATTTCTAAATTTATACCTTCATTGGAAGTGTTTAGCACAACTGGTATGGAATGTGCATATAGAAAAGAAAAGAATTTATAATTTTATGTTTGTTTAGTTTAAAACTATAGGAAAAATAAAATGGATACTAAAATGGAAGCTGTTCAAGAAAGCATCAAATTAGCTTTAGATGCAGCAGATGCCGCAACTGATGTAACATCAGAATATAATAAGGTTAAAAAAGCGCATGAAAAATTGGAGGCTAAAGTGAAACAAATCCATAAATATACTACAATTGTATTTTTATCGTCTATTATATCAGGTTTGGTAGTTATAACTGTTAGTGCCTTTTTATTCATGCAATCCTCAGATAAATTGACTAACATGACAGAAACAAGTAGGGAGGCACTAGTTGTTTTTGCAGAGAATGTCGATGGGGTAAACGCTTCTTTAAAAAACCTAGATACCGCTATAAAAAAACAAGGAGATTTACTTGAGATTAACAAGAAATTAGTAGTTAGTCTTGATAAAATTGAAAAAAGAGTTAAAACATCCAATGAAAATACAGTTGCAGAATTACAATTAATTACAAACACTCTTGTAAATGAATTGAACAAAAACTCGCAAGCAAGTATAGAAAATAATAATAAACTTACTTCAAATATAGAAAAGTTAAATAAATCTAATAACAAAGCTATTTCTAAGGCTATTAAACAAATCAGTAATAAAGCTATATACAAAAAAATTGTAGCTAACCAAGCAATTCAAGCACAACAAATTTCAAAGCTTTTAAAACAAAACAATAATGTATTGAGTAAGATAGCGGATAAAACTAGTAGGATTAAATACCCATAATTTTCCTGTTTATATAGTGAGTTTGGTAAAATGAATGAAGAAATTGTAACTGAAAAATCATTTTTACAGATTAAATCAATAAGAACATCTTCAAATGCTTTTATGATGAAGCTCAAAGAGGGGGATGTTATTATAGCTCTTGATGGTGAAATGTTTCATAAAAGTTATGAGGAACTATCTAAGGAATTATCTGAAATAAAAGAAAAAAAAGTAATGACTTTATTTAGAGATGGAGTTTTTTTTAATACTTTTATATATGGTTCTCTAGGAGTAATTTGCGAAAACATCACGTCTGAAAAAATACCAGAGTTAGAAATTTCAAATATAAATGATCATTTTCAAAAAGATGAATTTTATATTTTTTTTGAAGTTTATAAAAAACCTGGAAGTAATGCAGTATTACTAAATACATTGCCTTCAATTCTTGCAAGTATTGCTCCACCTTTTTGGATGTTACAAAACAGGTTGTGGAATTTATTTTTTATTACCATGGTCTTTTATATCATGCTATTTATAATTTCTCCTTGGTTGTTTTTCATAGGTTGGATATTAAAATCTTGGTATATAGGTAATAGTCAAATAGAACTTCTACGATATTTTTATAGGCTAAACAATTATAGATTAAGTTTAAGTTTTTGTGCTCGAAGTGATAAAGAAGCTCAAGAGATTGCTAGAAAATTTGATGAAAAAATTGATTTTCATTTCTCTTATTTGGAGCCAGTGTTAATTGAAGATTAATCTATCTAAAATCTAATTAAATCAATCACTTCACCTTTATAAATTCTATTTGAAAAAATAATATCTTTTATTTTTTTTGCAACCTCCTTTGGCTTTTGTAGATTATTACTATTTTCACCAGGCATTGCCTGTTTTCTCATATTTGTATTTGTCTTTCCAGGATTTATTATTGAAATTGACAAATTATTATTTTTATTCTCCATAGACCATATTTTTACCATGTGTTGAAGTGATGCCTTAGAAACAGCATAAGCCCCCCAAAAGGGTCTTACTTCATTAGCTACCGTTGACGATAGAAAACAAGCTTTAGGTTTATCACTATTTTTTAATAGTGGCTCGAAAGATCGAATTAGTCTGTGATTGCTTATTAAATTTACATTAATTACTTCAATAAACTCATCATTACTTTGGTGATGTATAGGTCCTAGAGTTCCTAGAATTGCGGCATTTGAGATTAAAATATCTAATTTTTTCCATCTTTTAAATATTTCTAAGCCTAATTTGTCAATTCCAATAAAATCATTCATATCGAGTTTAATTAAAGTACATGAACCACCATTATCAACAATTGATTTTTCTGTTTTTTCAAGACTTGATAAAGATTTTCCGGTGATAATTGTATGGCAATCATGTTTTGCAAGTACAATGGCTGTTTCAGCCCCAATGCCACTTCCTGCTCCTGTAATAAGTGCAATATTTTTTTTATTATTCATTAGTTTATCTATTAAGTTTCAGAATTTCAGCTATATCTATTGGGTATTCACCTGTAAAACAGTGGTCAGTAAATTGAGGTGTCTCAGAGTTTCTTTTTTCACACCCCATTGCTTTGTATGTGCCATCTAATGATAGGAAAAATAAGGATTTAGCTCCAACTAATTTTGTCATTTTTTTTAAACTAGATTGAGAAGCAATCAATTGATTATAGTTAGGTGTGTCAATACCATAAAAATCTGGGTGTAAAATTGGAGGGCATGAGATTCCTAAATGAACTTCCTTTGCTCCTGCTTCGTATACCATTTTTACAATTTTGCTTGCTGTAGTTCCTCTAACTATTGAGTCATCAATTAAAATAACTTTTTTATTTTCAATACATGATCTATTCACACTATGTTTAAGTTTTACTCCAAATTGTCTAATGGTTTGTGAGGGCTCAATAAAAGTACGACCTACATAGTGACTTCTAATTATACCAAGTTCAAATGGGATTTTTGAATTTTGTGAAAATCCAATAGCCGCTGAAACTCCTGAATCTGGTATCGGGACAACTACATCTGCAATTATATTATTTTCTATAGCTAGTTGTTCTCCAAGAGCTTTTCTATAAGTATAAACCGTTTTATTACCTATTATACTATCAGGGCTTGCAAAATAAATTCTCTCAAATATACAAGGCCTTTCAGGGATTTTTTTAAAAGGTTTAATAGACTTCATTCCATCTTCGGTGATTACAATAATCTCGCCGTTTTCTATGTCACGTACATACTTTGCCCCAATCATATCTAAAGCACAGGTTTCTGAAGCTAACACAGGAGAACCATTTTTATTACCCAGAACTAAAGGTCTAATCCCAAAAGGATCTCTTACCCCAATAAGTTTTTTATTTGTTAAGATTACAAGTGAATAAGCCCCTTTGATTTGCTGGAGTGTATCAATTAGCTTATCAATTATTTTTTTCTTTTTTGATCGCGCAACTAATTGAAGAATAATTTCAGTATCAGATGAAGTTTGAAAAATAGAACCACTTTCAACCAATTGTTTTTTTATTGAATAAGTGTTTGTTAAATTTCCGTTATGTGCGCATGCAAAGCCGCCAATGGCTAAATTTGCAAAAAAAGGTTGTAGATTTTCAGGTTTGGATTCACCAGTTGTAGAGTATCGTACGTGGCCTATGGCTGTCTTACCAGGAAGATTAGACAAAATATCCTTGTTGTTGAAATTATCTCCTACTAAACCTTGTTTTCGTACTGAATGAAAAGCTTTTCCATCAAAGCTTACTATCCCTGCACCTTCTTGACCCCTATGTTGAAGTGAATGAAGCCCTAAAGTCGTTAGAACAGAGGCTTCTTTTGTTCCAAATATACCAAATACTCCACATTCATCTTTAAACTTATCATTTATTTTACAGTACATCTCATTTTCCTAGAATACTTTGGTTTACAATTCTTTAGCCTTCTCATTATCAAATTTTATTTCTTTATGATTAAAATACTCTACCAACAATTCAGCAGAAAAATTTATGTATTTGAATGAATATGCTTCAAGAAGCATATCAGGTAATTTTTTTTCTTTCCCTATTAAATATAAAAATCCTAAATAGAATAAAAGAATTAGTAAGAAACCTCTTAAGGCACCAAAAACAAACCCACAAATTTTGTCAAAAATTAAAACTCCATTTACATCAAATTTAGGGGACAACCAACTTGAGATTATACTAGATAAAATTAGAGTTCCCAAAAATGGAAAACCAAAAGCAAGAAAATCTACAATTATTTCTTGTGATATATGATCTAACAATTTTACTTTAAACTTTTCAAAGAAATTAAATGCTACAATCAAAGACAACATCCAAGAAATGATACTAAATAATTCTTTAACAAATCCTCTTAAAGTAGCTACTATGCACGACGTAAGAATAACTCCAAAATTTATGATATCGATTATATTAAAATACAGATTATTAAAATGTTCCATCAGTCTATATCATCTTTATTAATTAATTCCACTAGGTCACTCAAAACACTAAGATTGTTATAACGCATATCTTCACTAATTATAACTTTTTGTTTAGTAGGAAGATTAATTTCAGTAAAACCTAATTTAGATGCTTCTTTAATTCTTAATTCTGGCTGATTAACTTTCCTAATTTCTCCTGAGAGTCCAACTTCACCAAAAAATACACTGGAAAAAGATAATGGAATATTTTTAACAGAAGAAATTATAGCTGCTGCTACAGCTAAATCAGCAGCTGGTTCAAATAATTTTATACCTCCTGCAATATTCAAAAAAATATCCATATTTGAAAGATGTATTTTACACCTCGCCTCTAAAACAGCGCATAACATTGCAAGCCTTGATATGTCCCAACCTACTATTACTCTTCTTGGTGAAGCTAATGTAGAATGAGTAACTAATGCCTGAATTTCTACTAAAATTGGTCTTGTTCCTTCTAATCCAGCAAAAATTGAAGTTCCTGATATATTTTTTTTTCTATCTGATAAAAATATTGCGGAGGGATTTACAATTTCTTTTAGACCATTATTTAACATTTCAAACACACCGATTTCATTGTTAGCTCCAAATCTATTTTTAAAACTTCTTAAAATTCTATATTGAAAATTATTATCACCCTCAAAATATAAGACAGTATCAACCATATGTTCTAAAACTTTTGGTCCAGCTATAGCTCCATCTTTTGTAAGATGACCTATTAAAATTAGTATAGTATTTGTTTTTTTTGCAGCGAGTATTAATTCATGTGTACTAGCTCTTACTTGTGATACCGTTCCAGGTGAACTGTCTAATTGGGGCAAATACATAGTTTGTATAGAATCAATTACTAATACACATCGTTTTTTTTCCGAATTTATTGTGATGGCAATGTCAGAGGCATTTGTGATTGAAGCAAATTCAATATCATTATTATTAACACCTAAACGATCAGCTCTCATTTTTATTTGAGATAAACTTTCTTCCCCAGAAACATAGATACATTTTTCTTTTTGATCAGATAGTTTCCCTACGAGTTGTAATAATAAAGTAGACTTGCCAATTCCAGGGTCTCCACCAATTAGAGTAACGGAGCCTGGAACAAATCCACCTCCTATAACTCTATCTAGCTCATTAAGATTAGTTTTAATTCTTGAATATTCGTAATTTACATCATTCAGCTTTTCAAAGTTTATTTTTTTTCCTTTTGATTTTGATAAAACCCCAGAAGGTTTAGAATTATTTTCTTCAGTTATTGTATTCCATTGATTACATTGTTCGCATTTACCTATCCATCTTGAATAAATATTTCCACAAGATTGACAAATAAATTGTTTTTTGGATTTTATCATTTAAAAAATATTTCAGAATCAATTGGTTTGATAAATTCTTGTATTTTTTTGTTTGCAGAATTAAACATTTCTTTTGGTGTGCCAGTCCATGAAATTGTTTGCTTATCAATTAGGATAACCTTATCAGCAATTCTGCATACTGATGCCATGTCATGAGTAATTGTAATCGCGCTTCCACCAATTGTTTTTACAGCAGTTTTAATTAACTGATCTATTAAACTTCCTGTTACAGGGTCTAATCCAGAGGTAGGTTCATCAAATAATAAAATTTTTGGATTCCCACAAATTGCTCTAGCAATAGCAACTCTTTTTTGCATCCCACCTGATATTTCAGAGGGATATAGATCTAATATTTTAGGTTGAAGTCCTAGTTGTTTAATTATTGAAAATGCTAGTTGTTTACCTTGTTTGTTATTTATTTTTTCTTTATTAGCTGTTTTAAAAATTATATTTTCCCAATTTTTAAGAGAATCAAATAAAGCACCATGTTGAAAAGTAATTCCAAGATCTAGCAAAAGTTTTTCTTTTAAATTTATAGGTAAATTTACCATTTCCGTGTCATTAATTACAATTGATCCCTTATCAGGTTCTAATATGCCAATTATATTTTTTAAAAGTACAGATTTCCCTGAACCTGATGCACCAATAATTGCTAAAGATTCCCCTTCGAGTAATTGAAAATTTATATTTTTGAGAACAATATTATTATTAAAGCTTTTTGATAAATTACTTACCTTTATTATGACTTTTTTGTTATTTCTTTTTTCCATATTTTAACCAAAAAATAATGCTGTTATTATATATGTACTTGTTAAAATCATCACGGATGAAATAACTACTGATGATGTTGTTGCAAACCCAACTCCTTCAGCTCCTTTGCTTGCATTGTACCCAAAATAACAACTTACCATTGAGATTATTAAGCCAAAAATAGCAGCCTTTACAGTACCTTGTATAATGTCAATTAACTGTAAATATTCCATTGTTGCATATAGATATAGACTTGGATTAAAATTGAGTTTGTAAATAGCTATTACATAACCTCCTAAAATACCAATTGTATTCCCAATTAAAACTAAAAGAGGTATACAAATTAAGCATGCAATTATTTTAGGTGCTATTAAATATTGCATGGGTCTTGTGCCTAATGTTCCCAAGGCATCTATCTGTTCAGTAACTTTCATTGTTGCTATTTCTGCAGCCATTTTTGCTCCAATACGACCTGCTACCATCAAACCTGTCAATACGGGTCCTAATTCTCTTGTGATTGAGGTTAAAACTATTCTTGCAACCGTAGTCTCTGAGTTAAAGTCAGTAAAGCCATTATATGTTTGTAGAGCTAAAACCATACCCGAAAAGAAAGTGGTTAAACCTACCACAGGTAATGAGAAGTATCCTATATCTATTATTTGTTGAAAAATTTTCTTGAAATACCAAGGTGGTTTAAATACCCAATAGATAGCACTGAAAAAAAAAATAAAAAAATGTCCAATATTTGCAACAAAATTAATAAATTTTTTTCCTGTTGTACCAAGAATATCTAAAAAAAAGTCAAACAAATTTAATCACCTTTATTAAAATATAGAAAGCTAATAATTTCTATGTAAACGTTCACCCATAAGTGTTAATAGTTCATAGCTTATTAAGTTACTATTTTTGAGTATATGTTCAATATTAGAATTATCTAATAAACAAATATGATCTCCTTCTTTGAGCTTGTTTTTTTTAATATCAGTAATATCTAGAACAAAACTATCCATAGTTATATTACCAACAATTTTACACTTTTCATTTCCAATAAAAAAAACACTATTAGGCTTTAATAATCTTAGCCAACCATCAGCATAACCTAATCCAATTGTAGCAAGTTTTGAACTTCTTTTTAAAATATCAATTCCACCATATGAAACTTTTTCGCCAGCATTTACTTTTTTTATTTGAATAATTGGGGCATATAATTTTAGGGGTAACTTTAATTTTTTTGAAGCAAAATAAAAATTTTTACCAAAATTATCTATTCCATATAAACCAATGCCAGGTCTTGTCTGATCAAAACAAAAATTTGAACCAAGTTTTACTCCATGACTATTTGCAAAACTAACTTTTATATTTGGAAAGTTGATAGAAAATTTTTTGAGTTCATTAAGTTGAAGCAAATTAGTATTACTTTCATTTTCATTTGCATTTGAAAGATGAGACATAATGTAATCAATTCTTAAATTATTTAATAAATCTCTATTATTAATTAATAAATCTCTCTCTTTCTTACTTAAACCTAATCTATTCATTCCAGTATCAATATTAATAATAGCTTTTTGTTCTCTTAATGCTATTGAAAAATTATTTAATCTTTTCAGTTGTTCAAGGTTATTTAATACTGGGATTAAATTATATTCTGCATAAATTTTTTGATTACCTTCCAAATAACCTTCAAAAATAGCAATTGATATTTTTTTAGAGTTGAATTTTTTTCTAAGTTTTAATCCTTCAAAAATATTTGCTACATAAAAATAATTACATCCAGATTCTAATAATGCCCTAGTTACTTCTATCATACCCATTCCATAAGCATTAGCTTTTACAACTGCTGCTGCTTTTCCATTAGAGGCAGTATTTATTAATTTCCAGTTATATTGAATATCATCAAGAGAAATTTTTAGAATAGATTTCATAAAAAGATAATAAACAAATTTAAATAGTTTTACTAATAGATTTGGTCTGGTAAACGCTCATTTTGGACTAAGTCCATAAACCTTGTAAGTTTAGCCTCAAATTGTACCTGGATAATACCTGTTGGTCCATGACGTTGTTTAGAAATAATAATTTCTGCCTTTCCCTCAGCAGCACTTCTTCTATCCTGCCATTTTATAAACCGTTCATTAAAACTTTCTTGATTTTCATTCTCTCTTTGACTTGGTTCACTCTTATCAAGATAGTATTCTTCTCTATATACAAACATTACTACATCAGCATCTTGTTCAATAGACCCTGATTCTCTTAAGTCTGCTAGTATTGGTCTTTTGTCTTCTCTTTGTTCTACAGCCCTACTTAACTGGGATAAAGCTAATATAGGAACATTTAATTCTTTTGCTAATGATTTTAAGCCTCTAGTAATGTTAGATATTTCTTGGACTCTGCCTTGACTTTCACTGGCTTTTGATCCTTGGATTAATTGTATATAATCAATTATAATTAATCCCAATCCATTTGTTCTCTTTAATCTTCTTGCTCTTGATGCAATTTGACTAACAGAAATTGCAGGAGTATCGTCTATGAAAAAAGGTAGGCTATGTATGTTATTTTGAGTAGCAACAAGTTTTGAAAACTCATCATCATTAATATCACCACTTCTTAATCTATGAGAATCTATAGTAGACTGTTCTGCAAGTATTCGTTGAGCTAATTGTTCAGCTGACATTTCTAAAGAGAATATTAATATTGCTTCATTTTTATCTGATGTATTACTTTTAGCTGCATTAAAACCAATATTTGTAGCCAAAGCTGTCTTTCCCATTGCAGGTCTTCCAGCTAGAACAATAAGGTCTGATTTATTCAAACCTCCCAAATGACGATTTATTCCAGAAAATCCAGTATCAATTCCAGATAATTTACCTTTTCTATTGTAGGCTGAATTAATTTGTTTAGTTGTGCTAGCTAGAACTGTTTTAAAATCGGATGGTCCTGAATTAATTTGATCTTTTTCAGCTAGATTATATAATTTTTCTTCTGTAATCGATATCTCTTGATCAGGAGTGGTGTCAATGGTAGGATAACTCGCCTTGTGTATCAAATCATCAGCTATGACTATTAAACATCTTCTGACATAACAATCACGTATTTCTTCAGCATAAAACCTAGCTTTGCTTAAAGATAAAACACCATCTCTTAGGTCTATAAGATATTTTTCAATATCTATATCTAAATTGTACTTATTATCATTAAGATAGTTTTTTAGTGTTAGAGTATCCGCTAAGCGTCCATTATCTATTAATGAAACACAGGCATCATAAATATTGGAATGCAGAGGATCAAAAAAATAATCTGAACTAAAATTGGTAGGTAGATTTTCTAAAATCTTATTATCAAATAGTAATGAACCTAAAAGACTTTGTTCAGCCTCCAAGTTTTGAGGCATTACATTTTTATTTTTTGTAGACTCATTAGAATTAACGTAGTCATCGACTAAACTATCATCCATAATCTTATCTCCTGAAGGCAATGGAGATTAATTTTTATTAATCTATCAATAAAAAACAAGATTATAATTTATTCTTCTTCTTTATCTTCATCTATCTTATTTTTATTTTTGTCTTTATCTTTACTGTCTAACTTATTTGAAGTCTCAGTATTATCTGTTTCTAAAACTTTCTTAGGGGCTTTATCAATTTTTATATCATTATTTTTCTTTTCAAAACGTTTTGCATCTTTTTGTGCCCTTTCTGATCTTATATCACCCCCAGTTATTTCTGTCGTAATAATAGCCTTACCAGATTTTGATTGTTCTTTTGCTTCTTCAGTTGATCTAGCTATATTTAATTTTAATTTTACATATACATCTGGATGAAGTTTTATGGATACATCTTCGAATGATAAGGTTTTAAGTGTTTTATTTAAAACAATCTGTGATTTATTGATTGATAAACCTAAGTTTGTTACTTCTTGAGCAATGTCTTTAGCTGAAACAGAACCATATAATTGACCAGACTCACTTGCAGCTCTTATTATAATTATTTCTTTAAAATTTAAGTTATTTGCTAAATTTTGAGCCTCTTTTATTCTTTCAATATTTTCACCTTCCAGCTGTGCTTTCTTATCTTCAAACATTTTAATGTTTTCTTTAGAAGCAAATACTGCTTTACCTTGAGGTAATAAGAAGTTTCTTGCATATCCAGACTTAACTGTAACCAAATCACCTATTTGACCTAATTTTTCAATACGTTCTAATAATATAATATTCATTTGATTCTCCGATTTTAACCAACAACATAAGGCATTAACGCTAAAAACCTTGCTCTTTTGATGGCTTTAGAGAGTTCTCTTTGTCTTTTGGCTGAAACAGCAGAAATTCTAGATGGTATAATTTTCCCTCTTTCAGATACGTATCTTGTCAATACTTTTAGATCTTTGTAGTCAATTTCAGGAGTATTAGGTGCTGCAAATGGACAAGATTTTCTTCTTTTTTGATTAGGCTTTCGTAGTGCCTCTCTTGTTATGTTTAGTTGTGTCATATTATCATTCCTTAACTATTCATTATCAGATGCTGAAAAATTTTCATCTTTATTTGGTTCATTTTTAGATCTATCAGAATTATTCACCATTAAGGGTGACGGTTTTTCATCAATAGATTTAATTTTGATTGTAAGAAACCTGATTATATCTTCGTCTAATCTCATTAGGCGTTCATATTCCTGTATAGCTTCTGGAGGGCCATCAATATTTAAAAGCATGTAATGGCCCTTTCTATTTTTATTAATTTTATAAGCGAGGTTTCTAATGCCCCAACTTTCTCTTTTTTTTATTTCGCCTTTAAAAGATTGAATAACTGTTATAAATTTTTCTAATAATGTTTCAAATTGACCAGGCGTTAGGTCTTGTCGTCCAATAATTACACTTTCGTATAATGCCATTGTTCTCTCCTTCTGGCTTTTAGGGTTGTAACCCCAGGTTATCCAACAAGAAACTTGCTGGAAAGGAGCACATAAATAATAATAAGTTTATGCTGGTATTTTATTTATTTGTGGAACATAAATGTTTATAAAAAATATGCAATAAATAATTATAAATTTTTAATAATTAACGAGGAATAAATATGAATTTTATCGTTTTCCCTGGACAAGGTTCTCAAAAAATTGGGATGGGTAAAAAGTTATCGGAAAATTTTCCTGAAGCAAAAGAAGTTTTTGATGAGGTTAATGATGCTTTGAACATAAATTTAACTAAAATTATGTGGGAAGGTTCAGATAGTGAAATTTCATTAACTACTAACGCACAACCTGCACTTATGGCATGTGGAGTGGCTGCTTATAGAGTTTTAAGCAAATTAGAAAATAAAAATTTAAAACAGCTAGCAGATTTTACCTGCGGGCACTCATTAGGTGAATATACAGCTATGACAGTTGCAAAAGTTTTTTCACTTAAAGAATGTGCAATTTTACTTAGATTAAGGGGTGAAGCTATGCAAAAAGCTGTGCCTGTTGGTAGAGGAGCTATGGCGGCTTTGATTGGAATTAGTATTAATCAAACTATTGAAATTATTGAAAAATCTCAAATTCATGGAATTTGTGATATTGGAAATGATAATGCAGATGGTCAAGTAGTAATAAGTGGAGATGTAAAAGCAGTTGAAAATGCAATTGAAATTGCCAAAAATAATGGTGCTAAAAGAGCAATCTTACTTCCAGTTAGTGCCCCTTTTCATTGTAGATTGATGGAGCCTGCTCGTGTAATTATGGAAGAAGCTTTGAATAACTTAAAATTTAATGCACCTCTAATTCCAATAGTGTCTAATATTACAGCATTAGCTCATACAGATCCTACAATATTAAGAAAAAACTTAATTGATCAAGTTACTGGTACTGTCAAATGGCGAGAGACGATGGAGTTTGCAAAAAATCAAGGTGTTAAAAAAATAACTGAATTAGGAAGTGGAAAAGTACTTACAGGAATTGCAAAAAGAATGGTAAAAGATATTTCAAGTGAAAGTTATGAAAATCTAGAAGATTTTGATTCTTTTCTATAAATTTTGATGGAGTAGAGATATGTTTGATCTAACAGGTAAAGTAGTTTTATTGACTGGAGCCACAGGAGGTATTGGAAAATCTATAGCAAAAAAAATGAAAGAAAAAGGTGCTAAACTTATCCTTTCAGGAACAAGACAAAATATTCTTAATGAACTTTCTTCTGAGTTAGGTGATGACACTAAAGCTATAGCTACAGACTTAACTTCTAAGGAAAGTATTTTATCATTGGCAACAGAGGCTGAAAGTTCTTTTGGTCATATAGACATTCTTATTAATAATGCTGGCATTACTGCAGATAATCTTTTTTTAAGGATGAAAGATGAAGAATGGGAAAATGTTATAAATGTAAACCTGTCTGCAAGTATGAGGCTTACAAGGCAAGTTATAAAAGGTATGATAAAAAGAAAATATGGAAGAATTATTTTTATTAGTTCAATAGTAGGATTTACTGGTAATCCAGGTCAAGCTAACTATTCAGCTTCTAAATCAGCTTTATCAGGTCTTACAAAATCTATAGCTTTAGAGGTGGCTGCACGAGGAATAACTTGTAATCTTATCGCTCCGGGATTTATATCAACACCAATGACAGAAAAACTAACAGATGAACAAAAAAATAAAATAATTGTTAAAATTCCTGCAAATAGGCTGGGTAATTCAGAAGATATTTCAAATGGTTGCATTTATTTAGCTAGTGATGAGGCAAGTTTCATAACAGGAACTACATTACACATAAACGGTGGAATGAGCATGATATAATTTTTTGTGTATCAGTTAATTATATACTTGGCATGATTACATATTTGTGTTACTCGAATTCAGAAAAGATAAATATATTTACTTAAGGGGATTTTAATGAGTGACACAGCTGGTAGAGTTACAAAGATTGTAGTTGAACATCTTGGTGTAGATGAATCAAAAGTCGTTGAAAGTGCAAGTTTTATAGATGATCTAGGTGCTGATAGCTTAGACACTGTAGAATTAGTTATGGCTTTTGAAGAAGAGTTTGAATGTGAAATTCCTGATGACGCGGCAGAAAAAATTCAAACTGTTAAAGATGCAATAGACTTTATAGATTCTAATAGCTAATCTACCTGATATTGTTTACTCGAGTTATAATTAGGAGTCTTTTATGCGTCGAGTTGTCGTTACCGGGTTAGGATTATTAACACCCTTAGGTTTAGGAATAGATACTAATTGGAAAAGACTTGTATCTGGCTTTGTCGGTATAAATAAAATTGATAATTTTGACGTTTCAGATTTACCATGTAAAATTGCAGGACAAATACCAAAAAAGAGCAATGATCCTGAAGGTGGTTTAAGTATTGATGATTGGATAGAACCAAGAGAATATAAAAGAATTGATAGGTTTATAGCTTACGGTCTTATCTCAGCTACTCAAGCAGTAAAAGATTCAGGCTGGGTTCCAAATAATGAAAATCAAAAGAATAGAACAGGTGTAATACTTGGTTCTGGTATTGGAGGTCTTGAAACTATCTCCAACACAACTGAGCTTTTAAATTCGAAAGGACCAAGGAAAGTTAGTCCTTTTTTTATACCGTCTGCACTAATAAATTTATTATCAGGTCAAGTAAGTATTAAATATGGTTTCAAAGGTCCAAACCATTCTGTTGTTACTGCTTGTTCAACTGGTGCTCATGCTATTGGTGATGCATCAAGAATTATTCGTTATGGTGATGCAGATGTAATGATTGCGGGTGGAGCTGAAGCAGCTTGCTGTAGAATTGGTATGGCAGGTTTTGCTGCCGCAAGAGCATTAAGTACTAACTTTAATGATAATCCTAAACATAGTTCTAGACCTTGGGATGAAAACAGAGATGGTTTTGTTATGGGAGAAGGTGCTGGGGTACTTGTTCTTGAAGAAAAAGAACATGCTCTTGCAAGAGGTGCAAAAATATATGCAGAAATAAAAGGCTATGGTTTGTCTGGCGATGCTCACCATATAACAGCTCCAGCTGAAAATGGAGATGGTGGTTTTAGAGCGATGTTATCAGCAATTAAAGACGCAGGTATAAGTGCGACAGACCTTGATTACATTAATGCACATGGTACGTCTACGCCTTTAGGTGATATAATTGAATTGAGGGCTATTGGTAGACTTCTTGGACAAAAAGTAGAAAATACCAGTGTAAGTTCAACTAAATCTGCAACAGGGCATCTATTAGGTGCAGCTGGTGCTATTGAAGCTATTTACTCAATATTATCAATTGTAAATCAAACTGCACCTCCTACAAATAACCTAGTTAAACCAGATAAAGATTCATTAGGTTTTGATTTAGTACCGATAAAATCAAAAAAAAGAAAAATAAAAAATGTACTCTCAAATTCTTTTGGTTTTGGAGGGACAAATGCAAGTTTAGTGATTGGTAACTCAGATTGAGTTTAAAAAAAAAGGTTGTCCTGTTATTTGTATTGTTTTTTTCACTTTTGGCTTCAATCTACATATATGCTGATTTAATAACTAACAAAGTTGTTGTTCTTGAAGAGACTTATTATTTATTAAATAAAAACACTAGCCAAAAACAAATAATATCTGAGCTGAGAACAAAAAATATAAATATTTCTTACATAAACTGGAAATTGTTATCATTTTCCCATAAAAAACCTTTTATTCCAAAGGCAGGAGAATATTTGATTCCTAAAAATCTTACGCTTTTCCAAATACAAAAAATCTTACAAACAGGTAAAACAATAACCAGAAACTTTACATTAATCGAAGGGTCTACAGCTATTGATTTAAAAAATAATTTACTAAAAAACCCATATTTGACTGGAGAAATTAAAGAGTTAGAAGAAGGCATTTACAAACCAGACACATATTTTTTTAAATTAGGTTACCCCAGAAGCAAACTCTTAAATCAAATGAAAAGAGCTCAATACAAATTATTAAATTCTATTTGGAAAGAAAAACCAAAAGATTTTGTCTTAAAGAATAAAAATGAATTATTAATACTTGCTTCAATAATCCAAAAGGAGTCTGGGCATATTGACGATAGTAAATTAGTAGCGAGTGTTTTTATCAATAGACTTAATAATAAAATGAAACTTCAATCAGATGTAACACTTGCATATGGTTTCAAAGTTAACGGTAAAAACATTACAAGAAAAATGTTAAAATCAACTAATTCATACAATACATATAAATTTTATGGTTTACCTCCTACACCAATATCCTATCCAGGAGAAAATGCATTAAATGCGTTAAAGTTCATAAAAAAAACTGATTATATTTATTTTGTAAGTGATGGGAATGGAAGACATAGATTTTCTAAAACATACAGTTTACATAAGAAAAATATTAAGCTATGGAAAGATAGTACCAATAAGGATAAATAGTGTCTAATATCGTTAACAAAGGTTTATTACTTATTATTTCATCACCCTCTGGTGCAGGTAAAACAACTATATGTAAAAAGTTGATCGATGAAGTTGATAATATTGATTTATCAGTTTCGGTAACTACACGAAGAAAAAGAAAAGATGAAGTTGAGGGTAAGCACTATTTTTTCAAAAACAAAAATGAGTTTATGTTATTATTAAGAGAAAATCAATTTTTAGAGCACGCTAATGTTTTTGGTTGTCTGTATGGAACATTAAAAAAAGAAGTTGTCTCAAAAATTAATAAAGGTATTGATGTTATTGTAGATATTGATTGGCAAGGAACAAGACAAATTGTAAAACAATTGCCAAAAGATGTCGTAAAAGTTTTTATTTTACCTCCATCAATGAAAGAACTAGAAAATAGGCTTGGCAAAAGAGCAAGTGAAAATAAAGAGAATTTTAAAAAAAGAATGTCTGAGGCAAAAAAAGAAATAAGTCACTACAGAGAATATGATTTTGTTATAGTAAATAATGATCTTCAGCAAGCTGTAGATCAAATTAAGCTAATTTTATTCTCAGAAAGACTTAGAAGGTATAGACAGTTAAATTTAAATAAAACGATAGAAAAACTAATTTAATTTTTAAATTGAGTTCATTTTTTTAGCTATTTTACAGAAGTCAATAACAGACAAATTTTCTGGTCTTAAATTTGGAGAAATATTAAGATCTTCTAAAATTTTTTCACCATTAATTTCTTTTAGACTAGTTTTGAGCATTTTTCTTTTCTGACTAAAAGCAAGATGAGTTATTTTTTCAAGGGCTTCAAATGTTACGTCATAAAGTGGTTTTGAAAGTGGTTTCAATTGTATTACTGACGAATTAACTTTAGGTTTAGGTATAAATGCTTCACTTGGAATATCAAATAATTTTGAACTTTCAGTTAACCAATTTGTTAAAATTGACAATCTTCCATAATTTTTCGAACCAGGTTTTGCAACTATTCTTTCGGCAACCTCTTTTTGAAACATCAAGGTAAGCAAATCAAAGTTCTGAATATATCTCAACCACGTAATCAACATTTTGGTTCCTACATTATATGGAAGGTTTGCTATTACTTGTCTAGGCGCTTTACCTAAATTCCAAATAGGATAATGTAAAGCATCGTCTATAATTATGTTTAGTCTATCTTTATAAATTACTTTTAGTTCACTTAGCATTTTTTCAGATTGAATATCTTTATCTATTGCAAAAACAATTGCAGATTTATTTTTCAAAATAGATCTTGTTAAACTTCCCGGTCCAGAACCAATTTCTATAATAGTCGATGCTAATGGCTTTGATTGTTTAACAATCTTATCAGTTAGATTTAGATCAAATAAAAAATTTTGACCTAAAGCTTTATTAATTTTTACTTTATTTTTTTTTAAAGTTTCTTGGATAGTGGGTAAATTTTTAATTTCACTATACATTGTTTTTATTAGTACCCATTTCATAAGCAAGATTAATTGCTGAAATTAAACTCTCTGGATTAGCTAAATTTTTGCTTGCTATGTCAAATGCGGTACCATGATCAGGAGATGTTCTAATAAAATCTAAGCCTAATGTAACGTTAACTCCATTATTAAAATCTAAGGTTTTGATTGGTATAAGTGCTTGATCATGATACATACAAACAGCTAGATCATAGTTACATCTTTTACTAGGTGAGAAAGCAATATCTGCTGATATTGGTCCAGTAATAGATATATTGGTAAGTTTTTTTAATTCATCTATAGCTGGTTTAATAATCCTTATCTCTTCATCACCTAAATCACCATTTTCTCCTGCATGAGGATTCAAACCTGTAACGATAATAGATGGTTTTTTTATATCAAAGAAAGTTTTTAGATCATCAACTGCAATTTTAATTTTAGTAATAATAAGTTCTTTGGTAATCAATTTAGTTACCTTTTTTAAAGGAACATGTATTGTTAAAGGTAGAGTTTTAAGTCCATTCGTTACTAACATCATAACTGGATTTTTCTTTTTTATAGATAGTGATCCTAAAAAATCAGTATGACCTTCAAAATCAAATCCAGATTGATACATGATATATTTGTTAATTGGGTTGGTTACAATTGCAGAAGCAATACTATTGTTATGTATTTCTATAGTTCTTATTATTGAAAATTTTGTAAAAGAAAAATTTCCTATATCAGGTTTCCCATATTCAACTCTGTTATTGAGTGTTATAGGAATGATATTAAAGCAATTTTCTTTATAATCAGAAAATTTTATTTTATCTTTAATCTCATTAATTTTTATACTACTATTTATTATTTTTTTACATTCCTCAACCAATTTTGGATCTGTAATAGCAACTAAATTGATATTTTTACTAATTCTATGAGATTCTATAGCTTTTATAGTTATCTCTGTTGATATGCTAGCTGGATCTCCAGCAGTTATTAATATTACTTCTTTAGCAGCCTTCATTTTATTTTTTCAATAAGTAAAATGTTTGCATCATTTTTAAGACGCTTAATTAATTTTTCGCTGT
>CACIRZ010000019.1 GCA_902589185.1 uncultured SAR116 cluster alpha proteobacterium | reverse complement strand
TATAACAACCCCAGTATCAATGTCATTGAGCTTAAACTTTTTCTTGTTTTGATCAGATAGCTCTTCTGCCGTGAACCCTAACTTATCATACTCTTTAGCTTTAACGTTCTTTTTAGAAGTTCGACCAATTAAGTTCTCTTTTTCTGCTAATTCAAGCTCACCCAACGTGACATTTAATGTTAATTCTTTTCCATTTCTTAAGATTACTAGTGGCACAGATTTACCAACAGGAGTACCAGCTACGACTTTAGGAAGTTCTTTCATGTTTTTAATTTCAGTATCATTAAATTTGATTATAACATCACCAGTTTTTACTCCAGCTTTTTCAGCAGGGCCTCCAGCAGTTGCTGAAGATACTAAAGCTCCCCTAGCAGCCTTCATTCCCAAACTTTCAGCAATTTCATCTGAAATTTCTTGAATTAAAACACCAAGCCAACCTCTTTTAGTTCTGCCATATTTCTTTAATTGATCAGTAACTTGTTTTGCTAAGTTCGACGAAACAGCAAAACCTATTCCTACTGAACCACCAGATTGTGAAAAAATCGCAGTATTAATTCCTACAACGTTTCCTTTCATATCGAATAACGGCCCACCAGAATTACCTCTATTTATAGATGCGTCTGTTTGAATGTAATCATCATATGACCCAGAAAGATTTCTTCCTCTTGCAGATACTATGCCGGCTGTAACTGTTCCGCCAAAACCAAAGGGATTGCCTATTGCCATTACCCAGTCACCAACTCTGAGATTATTAGAGTCACCAAAACTAACAGCTTTAAGTATTGTGTTTTTGGGATCAATTTTTAAGAGAGCGACATCAGTTTTAGGATCCTTACCTACAACAGTAGCTTCAAATGAAGTGTCATCATATAAAATAACCATTATTTTTTCAGCATTATCGATGACGTGGTTGTTAGTAATTACGTAACCTGTTTTGTCTATAATAAAACCAGAACCTAATGACTGGGCCCTTCTTTTTTTATTTTCAGGTTTTTCAAATTGTTTGAAAAAATCCTCAAAGGGTGAGCCAGGAGGGAAAGATGGCATTTCTCTTGATTTTTGTTCAACTACAGTAGTTGTTGATATATTTACAACAGAAGGGCTTAATGCCTCAGCTAAATCAGCAAAGCTTTCTGGTGCACTTTTTGCGTTTACAACATAACTTGTAAAAAATAAAATTAAAATGCTTGTAATTAGTGTGAATTTTTGATCATTTTTAAATTTCAACATATAAGACATTTACTCACCATTAAGTTTTTATTATTAAATAAATATATAAATAAAAAAGGCGCTTTTAAGGCTAAATTAAGCAATTGTTTTGTTGTTTATAATAAACAACACAATCAGTTATTTTTTACCATCTTGCTTGCCAAAAAAGCTAAAAAAATCACTATCAGGACTCAGTAACATTGTTGTCCCATCGTCTGCAAAAGTGTTTTCATAAGCTAGCATAGACCTATAAAATTTAAAAAACTTTTCATCTTGCCCGAATGCATCAGAATAAATTTTGATAGCTTGAGCATCACCATTACCTCTTAAAGCCTCTGCTTTTCTTTTACTCTCTGCAACAAGGACAACTTTTTGTTTTTCTGCATCTGCGCGAATTTTTTGAGCCTCTTCAGCACCTTCTGCTCTAAATTCTTTAGCTTCTTGCTCTCTCTCAGTTTTCATTCTATTAAATATATTTTGACTAGTTGCTTCTGGGTAGTCTGCTCGTCTAATACGAACATCAACTATCTCCATGCCTAATTTTTTAATTGTGGAATTAACTTCATCACCAATATCTTCTACAATTTTTGTTCTTGCGTCAGATAAAATAGCCGTAAGCTCGAATTTACCAAACACCCTTCTAACAGATGAGTCTATGATAGATTCTAGACGTTGACGAGCACCAAATTCGTTTCTTACAGTTTGATAAAATAAAAGTGGGTCGGTTATTCTAAATCTAGAATAAGTATCAACCTCAAGTCTTTTTTGGTCAGCCAGAATAACTTCTTCTGAATCTTGAGATACTAGAGAAAGTACTCTTTTTTCAAAATAAGTCACTTCTTGAATAAAAGGTATTTTAAAATTCAAACCTGGTTTATTAACAAGTCTTTTAGGTTCTCCAAATTGAAGAACTAAAGCTTGTTGAGTTTGGTCAACAGTAAAAAAGGAACTTAGGATACCAAATAAAACAGCTATGACACCTAAACCTGACATTATCTTTAAAGAAGACATTATTAATTTCCCTTTTGTTTTAGTTGATCTAAAGGTAGATATGGGACTACTCCAGATGAACTTGCAGAATTATCCATTATAATTTTTTTAACTCTTGAAAAGACTTTTTCCATTGTTTCCAAGTATATTCTTGATTCTGTAACCTCAGGGTTAAGTTTATAACTTTTATAGATTGAGTTAAATCTATCAGCATCACCTTTGGCTCTATTTACCACTTCGCTAGCATATGCTTCAGCTTCTGAAATAAGTTGAGCTGCTTCACCTCTTGCTCTAGGCACGATGTCATTTCTAAATGCCTCAGCTTCGTTTATAAGCGTATCTCTGTCTTGTCTAGCTCTTTGTACATCATTAAAAGCATCAATGACTTCAGAAGGAGGATTAACTGAAAGCAATTGAACATCTCTAATTTCAACTCCAGCTTCATATTCATTCAAAAGTTCTTGAAGCATGTTTTTAGCTTTCAATTGAATATCTTGACGACCACCAGTAAGTGCTGTTTGAATCTTCGTTTGTCCTATTATATCCCTCATAACAGATTGTGCTGCAACTTTTACAGTTTCAGGTGGGTCTTGAATGTTAAATAAATAAGCACCAGCATCAGCAATTTTCCAAAACACAATAAAATCAATATCTATATTATTTTCATCACCTGTAATCATTTTTGATTCATCAGGCACATCTCTTCTGCTTGTAGTCGCGCCTCCAAAAGATCTGTAACCAATTTCTATTCTATTGTCCCTAGTAACGTCAGGAGTAAGTACTTTTTCTATTGGACTTGGAAGATGATAATGTAACCCAGGAGGTGTAGTCCTTACCCATTCTCCAAATCTCATTACAACGCCCTGCTGTTGTGGATTAACCCTGTAAATGCCTGTCATCAACCATATAGCTAATAAAACAAATAATAGGATAGTAAAACCTTTTCCACCACCAAATCCTGTTGGCATCATTTTTTTTAATTTGTCTCTGCTTTCTTTTAGCATTTGATCTACATCAGGAGGAGTTCCATTAGAGTTGGGTCTTTTACCCCACGGATTTTGGTTATTACCACCACCCCAAGGGCCTGAACCATTATCATTGATGTTATTTATTATCATTTATTACTCCAGGCAGGTTTAGATTTGTAATGTTATGTAGATTAATAAGTTGATTTCATATATGATATTTGCACTAGAATAATAAATTTCAACCTTTACTAAAAATTATTTCTGAGCGTATAGAATGAATGATACAAAATTAGATGAAATTATTACAATTTTAAGATCAATTATTTTGCAAAATCAATCACAAAACATTTATGAGGGCAAAATGGTAAATGGTTTAAAATTTGAAAATAATACAATTTCATTTACTCTTGAACTACTCCCAGAACAGTTAAAACAATCTGAAACAATTAAAAAATTTATTCAAGAAAAATTATATGTTGTTGATGATGTTAAGAAAGTAGAAATAATTTTAACATCACATAAAAATAATAAAAATGATTCTAATGTAAATATACCATTGAGACCTGCAAAAAATATTATTGCAGTAGCTAGTGGGAAAGGTGGAGTTGGGAAATCAACCACTGCTATTAATGTAGCTCTATCGTTATCAAAATTAAATTATAATGTTGGCATTTTGGATGCAGACATATATGGCCCTAGCCTTCCAAAATTAACAGGTATTAACAATAAGCCTAAGAGTGATGGGAAAAAAATAATTCCCCATATTGCATTCGGATTACAAGTAATGTCCATTGGCTATTTAGTTCCTGAAGATGCTGCAACTATTTGGAGAGGACCTATGGTTATGAGCGCTATTGAACAATTGCTTAGGGATGTAAACTGGTCAAACCTTGATTTTTTAATAATTGATATGCCACCTGGAACTGGAGATGCTCAATTAACATTATCTCAACGTGTCCAACTTTCTGGAGCAATAATTGTTTCAACTCCCCAAGACTTGTCACTAATTGATGCAAGAAAAGGTCTTAATATGTTTAAAAAAGTCAATGTTCCTATTTTAGGAATTATTGAAAATATGAGTTATTTTGAATGCCATAATTGCAATACAAAACATGAGATTTTTGGAAATGGTGGAGCAAAAGCCGAAGCTGAAAAATTGGGTGTAACATTTTTAAATGAAATTCCTTTAAATATTTCTTTGAGAACAACATCTGATGAGGGCAATCCTATTCTTCATAAAGAACCTAATAGCGCTATTTCAAAGAAATATATGGAGATAGGATCTAAAATATTGAATCAAATTAAAAAAAACAAAAAAAAATCACCTCAAATTATTCAATGATTTAATTTATCCTTCTATAATGCCAATAACTATGTTCTGGAACACCATTTATAGCTAAATTATGTTCGAGTTTAGTTTTTTCCCAATCACTTTCATTTAATTTAGGAAATTTTATACCAGTTTTTAAATTAAATTTAACTTTAGTCATTTCAATATTATCGCAGTATTCTAAACCTATTTTATAAATTTCTGCTCCACCAAATAAAAATATTTTTTTTTGGGTAATATTTTGATTAATTTTCATATTATTATAAATCCATTCATCAGCTTTAATTATAGCATCTTTAAATGAATTCACTACTATAGCTCCTTCGGCTTTCCAAGTAACAGATTTGGTTAAAACTATATTTGCTCTTCCTGATAGAGGTCTTCCAATAGAATCCCATGTTTTTCTGCCCATAATTAGTGGACTACCCATTGTCATTTTTTTTAATCTTTTAAGATCCCCTGGCAAATGCCAAAGTAAATTTTTTCCATCACCAATTATTCTATTCTCATTCATAGCAACAATACAAAAAATTGGATTTTTTAATTTTTTTTTAGTTGTCATTTAAACTGCAACTGGTGCTGGAATATTAGGATATGGATCATAGTCAGTAATTTCAAAATCTTCAAATCTAAATTCATTTATATCATAACGCCTTTTTGAAATTTTTAATTTCGGTAATTTTTTAGAAGATCTAGACAATTGCAATTTAGTTTGTTCAAAATGATTCGTATACAAATGAGCATCACCTAGTGTATGAACAAAATTACCAACAGATAAACCAGTAACGTTAGCAATCATGTGTGTTAGGATTGAATAAGATGCTATATTGAATGGAACTCCAAGAAAGATATCAGCACTTCTTTGGTATAATTGACAAGACAGTTTGTTTTTTGCAACGTAAAATTGAAACAAACAATGACATGGTGGAAGAGCCATGCTTCCAACGTCTGCTGGGTTCCAAGCAGAAACTATCATTCTTCTTGAGTTTGGGCTATTTTTTATTTCATTAATAACATCATTTAATTGATCAAGTTTTCTTCCATCTGGGGTGTCCCATCTTCTCCATTGCTTTCCATAAACAGGCCCTAGATCACCGTTTTCATCTGCCCACTCATCCCATATGGAAACGTTATTTTCTTTTAAGTAAGATATATTGGTGTCGCCTTTAATAAACCATAATAACTCATGAATAATAGATTTTAAATGGAGCTTCTTAGTAGTTAGTAATGGAAGTCCATCATTTAAATCAAATCTCATCTGCCAACCAAAAACTGACTTTGTACCAGTACCAGTTCTATCAGCTTTTTCATCACCTTTTTCTAAAACATGTCTTAATAAATCTAAATATTGTTTCATACAAACATCTCAATTAAAAATTTTATCTATAATCATTATGTGCTCTTTAATAAAAAAAATAAATACTGTATAGTAAAAAAGTCATTTCGATGACTATGGTGATAAACATTTTTTAGAATAAGCTTAGCGGACCCGGGGGCGGTACCCGGCACCTCCACCATTAATTGGGGGTGAAATAGGATCGACGCGTGTAGTAAAAATTAAACTTTCACTCGGCATTGTACCACCGTTATCGGACTAAATTAAATAGTTGCAAACGACAACTATGCTCCGGTAGCTGCAGCAGCGTAAGCAGCCAAAGCAACCGAAAACTAGTCCTGTTCTATAGCTAGAACTGGCGGGGTTATTGTTTACCTGGCAACAGAAAAACTTTGGTGGCGAGAAGTTACTTCTCGCCATCTTATAAAATTTTTGTTGAAAAATTGACTTTCAGAAATGTAAAGTATGCAATAGAAAATTATAAGGTATAAAAGTGACAAATAACAATGATAATAATGGTTCTAATACTCAAGGTTTTGACTATGACTTTTTAGTTGAGGATAGTCTTAAAAATGTTGTTAAAAAAGTTTTAAAAATAACTTCAGAAACTGGTCTTATTGGAAACAGTCATTTTTTTATTACGTTCAATGGTAATGATCCAAGTGTTACAGTTCCGTCCGAATTAAAAAATGCAGATAACTCAGAAATAAAAATAATAATTCAACACCAATTTTGGGATCTTAAAACATATAAAGATCATTTTGAAGTAACTCTATCTTTTAGTGGTGAAAAAAAGAATATTTCTGTTCCATTTAGAGCAATTACATCTTTCACCGATCCTTCAGTCGGTTTTGGTCTTCAATTTAAAATTGAAGAGAATTTCAAAGATGCTAGTTCAAGTAAAATTGAAAGCTCAGAATTTAACAAAACAAAGATAACAAATTTAGAAGATAATGATCAAAAATCTGGAGAAATTGTTTCCCTTGATGAGTTTAGGGACAAAAAATAAGATTATTAGTGGGAGATTATATTGAACGACTTTAATTATTCACCAATTTTCCCTGTTTCAATTGATAAAACTGAATACATAAAAATTTCAGATTTATATGTAAAAACTTCTAAAATAAATAATGAAGAAATTTTGATAATTGATCCAAAGGCACTTACTATATTATCACAGAGAGCTTTCAAGGATGTATCTCACTTACTTAGAAAATCACATTTAAAACAACTCAGAGATATTCTTGAAGATGAAGAGGCATCCAATAATGACAAATTTGTTGCTTTAACAATGTTAAAAAATGCGAATATATCTGCATCAGGAGTACTCCCTATGTGTCAAGATACTGGCACTGCAATAATCATGGGTTATAAAGGCGAAAAAGTTTTTACTAACTCAGATGATAACGAGTTTCTTTCTTTAGGAGTATATAAAACATATAAAGAAAATAACCTTCGTTTCTCTCAACTTGCACCAGTCTCTATGTTTGAAGAAAAAAATACTGCAAATAATTTACCTGCAGAAATCAGTATATTTGCTAATGAAGGTCAGGAATATAAATTTGCATTTGTACAAAAAGGTGGAGGATCTGCTAACAAAAGTTTTTTATTCCAAGCAACACCCGCCACTCTCAATCCTGAAAATTTAAAAAAATTTCTTTATGAGAAAATTATTTCTCTCGGTACTGCTGCTTGCCCACCTTATCATTTATCGGTAGTTATTGGGGGCACTTCAGCTGAATTTAATTTAAAGACCGTTAAGCTAGGATCCATGCGTTATCTAGATAATTTACCTAAAACTGGAAATTTAAAATCTGGTCATGCATATAGAGATTTAGAATGGGAAAAAATAATATTAGATCTTACAAGAGAAATGGGGGTAGGCGCACAATTTGGAGGAAAATATTTTTGCCATGATGTAAGAGTTATTAGGCTTCCAAGACATGGTGCATCACTGCCAATTGGAATTGGGGTTTCTTGTTCAGCCGATAGACAAATTTTAGGAAAAATCAATAAGGATGGAATTTTTGTTGAAAAACTTGAAACAGAACCAAGTAAATATTTACCCGATGTTAATTTAGACGAAATATCGGAAGAAGTTACAGATATTGATTTAAATCAACCAATGAAAAATATTTTACAGCAATTAAATGAGTGTAAAATAAAGAAAAGAGTAAATCTTTCTGGCCCAATGATTGTTGCTAGAGATATAGCTCATGCAAAGTTACTTCAAAGATTAGATGAGGATGGCAAGCTACCTGATTATATAAAAGATCATCCAGTATATTATGCTGGCCCAGCTAAAACTCCAAAGGGCATGCCTTCTGGATCTTTTGGACCAACCACCGCAGGTAGAATGGATGCTTATGTTGATAAGTTTCAAGAAAACGGTGGATCAATGGTTATGTTAGCAAAAGGTAACAGATCAAATCAAGTAAAAGAAGCATGCAAAAAACATGGAGGATTTTACCTTGGAACCATTGGTGGGACTGCTGCAAAAGTTGCACTTGATTGCATTGAAAAAATAGAGGTTTTGGAATATCCAGAGCTAGGAATGGAGGCTGTCTGGAAAATTGAAGTTAAAAACTTTCCCGCATTTGTAGTAATTGACAATAAAGGGAATGATTTTTTTGATATTTAAGCTACTATCTGCTTCATTACTGAAAAAAGATCAGATTTTCCTTCAAAACCAATTCCAGTTATTTCTGGTAAAGTTACATAACTTTTTTCAACTCTAACACCGTCAGGGAATCCACCATATGGTTGAAAAAGATCTGGATAACTCTCATTTCCACCAAGTCCTAATCCCGCTGCAATTGCCAAAGACATTTGATGTCCTCCGTGAGGGATACACCTTGAAACATCCCATTGATTTTCTTTGAGCATTTCAATAATCTTTAAATATTCAACTAATCCATAACTTAAAGCGCAATCAAATTGAAGCCAATCCTTATCTTTTCTCATTCCAGCATATCTAATAAGATTTCTTGCATCATGCACTGAGAATAAATTCTCGCCAGTTGCTAATGGATATAAGTAATGCTTTGATAATTCTTTATGAAGTTCAAAATCTAAAGGATCGCCTGGTTCTTCGTACCAAAATAAATTATAGTTTGATAAAGCTTTACCATATTCAATTGCTGTTTCAAGATCAAACCTACCATTTGCATCAACAGCAAGCTTATCTTCAGGGCCTAATATTTTTAAAATAGCTTCTATCCTTTTACAATCTTCAGATAAAGAGGCACCTCCTATTTTCTTTTTTACTACTGTATAACCAAGATCTAAATATTTTTTAATTTCGTCAGTTAAACCATTTATTTCTTGATTTGGCCAATAATATCCACCAGCAGCATAAACAAAAACTTTTCTATTTGGCACACCATTACCGTATCTCTCTGCAAGCAATTGAAATAATGGCTTATCTTCAATTTTTGACACAAGATCCCATATTGCCATGTCAATAGTCCCTACTGCTACAGACCTTTCCCCATGACCTCCAGGTTTTTCATTTTTCATCATAACATTCCACATCTTTGTGGGATCAAAATTTGTACCTTCATCATTTAATATTTCATTGGCATTAGCTTCCAATAATCTTGGAGCAAATCTCTCTCTGATAAGGTGACCCTGTCCATACCTTCCATTTGAATTAAACCCATAACCAATTAAAGGCTTGCCATTTTTAACAACATTAGAACAAACAGCGACAACACTTATCGTCATTTTTGAAAAGTCTATATATGCGTTCTTGATATTGGAACTTATAGATTTCGTTTCTTCAATTATATTAGTTATCTTCATTATACTATACCTATGTATGATAATACATATCAAAAAATTAACTAAGACAATATATTGTTAAAAAAAGCCTAGAAGTTAACCCTGGCGAGCTTTAAATCTTGGGTTTCTCTTATTAATGACGTATAGACGACCTCTACGTTTTACAATTTGAGAATTTCTATCTCTAACTTTAAGAGTTTTTAAAGAACTAACTACTTTCATGATCGCCCTATTAAATAATTATTTAGTTTGATATAATAACAATTCATTTTGGTCAAGATCTAAAATAACTTTAGCAAATTTATTTAAATTTAACTCCACATCCACCCAAGCCACAATAACCATTTGGATTTTTATAAAGATATTGTTGATGATAAGTTTCAGCAAAATAAAAATCTATATTTTTTTTAATTTCAGTTGTAATTTTATTAAATCCTACTGAATCAAGTAAAGATTGAAATTCTATTTTAGAAGTCTTCACATCATTTAGGTTTTCAGAATTATTTACAAAAATTGCAGATCTATATTGAGTACCGATATCATTACCTTGCCTCATTCCCTGAGTTGGATCATGCCCTTCCCAAAATTCAATTAAAATAGTTTTTAAATTTAATTTTTTAGGATCATATACCACTCTAACAACTTCTGTATGCCCCGTTAACCCACTACATACTTCATCATAGGTTGGATTTTTAGTATAACCACCAGCATACCCAACTGATGTATGATAAACCCCATCAAGCTGCCAAAAAATTTTTTCAGCACCCCAAAAACATCCCATTCCAAGTATAATTATTTCAAAATCATTTGGAATTTCCATTAAATTACGACCATTAATCTCGTGAAACAACTCATTTTCAATAGGATCATTTCTCCCAACTAATGCATCTGATTTATCGACGAGGTTATTTTTTTTAACAAAAAACATTAGAAAATAGTTTCATAAAAAATTAACTTTTTAAATTAGATAAAAGCATACCTTGACCAATCGTTAATAGCAATATAATCAAATCATTTTAAAATTAAAGGCCAAAAATATGGATGATGATATTTATGGAATTAAAAAATGGGGTGATGATATCCTTGAGATCCTGAATAATGGAAATATAGGACTTAAAAATCCATTTTATCCATCTAATCCTTCTATCGACCTAATTAAAATTATAGAAAGTCTTAATGAAAGAGGTATTAGTTGCCCAGTACTATTAAGAGTTACAGATTACTTAGCATTTAGAATAAAGCAAATTAATGAGTCTTTTTTTAAAGCAATAAAAGAAGTTAGATATAAAGGTTATTATAAGGGTGTTTTTCCAGTTAAAGTTAATCAACAAGCACAAGTAATTGACAGAATAGTTGATTTTGGAAAAGAATTTGATTTTGGTTTAGAAGTTGGATCTAAACCTGAATTATTAATAGCTTTAGCCCACGATCTCTCTAGTGAATCTACTATTATATGTAATGGAATTAAAGACAGAGAATTTATTAATTTGGCAATATTATCACTGAAAATTGGTTTTAAAACTATTTTAGTTTTAGAAAGTCCACGTGAACTTGATCTAATCATTGAAGTTTCTCAAGAACTAAATGTCAGACCATTACTTGGAATAAGAGTAAAATTAACAAACAAAGTAAGTGGTAATTGGTCTCAATCAAGTGGAGATCGAAGTGCATTTGGAATGTCTGTTGAACAAGTCATGAAAGTTATCACAAAATTAAAGGTTAATAACTACCTTGATTGCTTGGTTCTACAACATTCACATCTTGGGAGCCAGATTCCTGATATCATTGAAATTAGAAAAGCAACACAAGAGGCTTGTAGATTTTACTCAGAAATGTGTAAACAAGGTGCACCATTAGAATATTTAGATCTTGGAGGCGGCTTAGGAGTGGATTATACGGGGGAACAAAAGTCTTCTCTTAACTCAATAAATTACTCATTAGATGAATACTGTATAAATATTGTTGAAACAGTTAAATATGAATTAGATCAATCAAACGTGGATCATCCCATAATTGTTACTGAATCTGGAAGAGCATGCATTGCATCAAGCTCAATGCTAATTTTTAATATTTTAGAGACGACAAACTTTGATAGCGAAAAAAAACAGGAAATTAATTCGAAAGACCATCCCTTATTGAAAAATATGATTCAAATTCCTGAATATTTAAATTTAGAAAGAGCCCAAGAATGTTTAAATGATCTAAATTATTACAGAGAAGAAATAAGATCTCTTTTTAGAAGTGGTCAAATAGATTTATTAAATATGGCAAAAACAGAAGAGACTTATTTATACATCATAAATAAAATTAAAACTGTACTTTCTTCAACACCGGAAATTACTGAAGAACTTCAAGATGCAATTGATAATATGGCAGACATATATCATGGTAACTTTTCTTTATTCCAAAGTCTACCAGATGTTTGGGCTATTGATCAAATTCATCCTATTGCACCACTTCAAAAACATAATAAGCAACCAAACAGAAGAGTTATTTTAAATGACATTACTTGTGATAGTGATGGTATAATAAATAAATTTGTACTGAAAGACGGTATTTCAAACACATTACCTTTACATGACATTAGTGATGATGAGGACTATTTTTTAGGCGTGTTTTATATTGGTGCCTATCAAGAAACGTTGGGAGATCTTCATAACTTATTTGGTGATACAAATGTTGCTACAATAAAATTAAAAGATAATGGGGGATTTCAGTTATTACATGAGCAAGAAGGTGATACTATTTCAGAAGTTTTAACTTATGTTGAATATGAACCAAAGAATATAATTAATAGGTTCAAACATATAGTAGAGGATGCAGTAAGAAGTAGAGACTTATCACTTTCAGAAAGAAAAAAAATAACTCAATCATTCAAGGATTCGATTTCTGGTTATACTTATTTCGAAAAATAAATAATTGGGAAATTTAAGGGAGTTTGAAATGGAAAATATTTTAGTTGTTGGAGCAGGTGGTGTTAGTCATGTAACTGTTCACAAAATGGCACAAAATCCTAATTATTTTAAAAATATAATTTTAGCAAGTAGATCTATCGAGAAATGCTTCCAAATTAAAGAAAGTGTTAAAGATAAATATAATATTAACATTACAGTAGCTGAGCTAGATGCAGACAACATTAACGAAACGGTAGCATTAATTAAAAAATTTAACCCCTTTTTAGTTGTGAACCTAGCTCTTCCCTATCAAGATCTTAATATAATGGATGCTTGTTTGTTAACTAATACACATTATTTAGATACTGCCAATTATGAACCTAGGCACGAAGCAAAGTTTGAATACAAATGGCAATGGGATTATGATAAAAAATTTAGAGAAAAGGGGCTTATGGCTCTTTTAGGATCAGGTTTTGATCCAGGTGTTACAAATGTTTTTACAGCTTTTACTAAAAAACATCATTTGGATAGTATTGATTTTTTAGATATTCTTGACTGTAATGATGGTGATCATGGATATCCATTTGCTACTAATTTTAATCCTGAAATTAATATAAGAGAAGTTACATCTGATTCTAAGCATTGGGAAAATAATCAATGGAAGATTGGACCTGCTCTTAAGAAAAAAGTCTCTTTTAAATTTCCTGAAATTGGAAATAAAAATATGTATTTAATGTATCATGAAGAATTGGAGAGTTTAATAAAACATTATCCTGAGATTAAAAGAGCAAGATTTTGGATGACATTCGGTGATAACTATTTAAAATATTTAGATGTTCTCCAAAATATAGGTATGACATCTATCGACCCAGTCAATTATAATGGGACAGAAATAATTCCATTACAATTTTTAAAAAGTGTTTTACCAGATCCTGGCAGTCTTGGAGAAAAAACAAAAGGGAAGACTTGTATAGGCACAATAGTTACTGGTAAAAAAAACAATCTAGAAAAAACATATTACACATATAATGTCTGCAATCATGAAGATTGCTTCAAAGAGGTGGGTAGCCAGGCAATTTCATACACTACTGGCGTCCCCGCAATGATAGGATCATTGCTAATGTTAAAAAAAAGCTGGTTCAAACCAGGAGTTTGGAACATGGAGCAATTTGATCCAGATCCATTCATAGAACTTCTCAATAAGCATGGTTTACCTACGAAAACCATACAGCTAGAAAAAAAAGTAAATTTCTAGTGGATAAAATTTTTCAAACTATGGGAGGAGACCCAAGAAATTTTAATAAACTAGATTTGTATAAATTACCAAGTCCTTGCTTTGTTATAGATAAAAGAGCATTAATTGATAATTTATTGACCTTAAATCACCTAAAAACACAAACAGGTGTAAAAATTTTAGTTGCTCTGAAGGCTTTTTCCACTCCTTATTTTGGTCCCTTAATATCTGAATATTTAGATGGATGTTGCAGTTCTGGTTTATATGAAACAAAGCTAGCTAAAAAATATTTTAGAGGAGAAATTAGTACTTTTTCTCCAGCATATAAAAAAGACGATATTAGAGAAATTGTTAACTTATCAAATCATATCGTTTTTAATTCCTCAAACCAATTGAATGAATTTTATAATATTGCAATAAAATTTAAGAATGAAATTGGTTTACGGATTAATCCACTTTATTCTGAAATAAATAATAACAAATATAATGCTGCTAGTATTAATTCTAGATTAGGTTTGCATTTAAATGATTTGGATAATATTGATATAAACAAATTAAATGGTATTCATTTTCATACTTTATGTGAACAAAATTTTACTCCTCTGGAAAACACTTGGAATAAAATTAAAAATGATATTGTTCCCATCTGTAAAAAATTAAATTGGCTTAATCTTGGGGGAGGTCACCATATTACTAGAAATGATTATGAAATTGATAGATTAGAAATTTTTCTAAAACAACTTGCAGATGAAACTAGCTGTCAAATTTATATTGAACCAGGAGAAGCTGTGGTATTAGATTCGGGTATTTTAGTTGGAGAAATTATAGATAGTTTTAAACCTAGCAATGAACTCTCACCAAATATTGCAATTACAGATGTTAGTGCAGTCTCCCACATGCCTGATGTAATTGAGGCGCCATATAGGCCAGCATTACTAAATGAACCTAAATACGGATACAAAGTTATTCTTGGCGGACCTAGCTGTTTAGCAGGTGATATCATTGGAGAGTACAATTTTAAGTCTACACCCAAAGTTGGAGATAGAATAGCTATATTAGATCAGGCACATTATACAATGGTAAAAACTAGTTTTTTTAATGGAGTAAAAATACCATCTGTAGCAATTTGGGATAGCGATAATGATAATTTAGAAATAATCAAAAGATTTACTTATGAAGACTTTGAAAATAAATTATCTTAACTTTAGGTAATGAGATGAAAAACACAAAAAAAAATTTTTTAAACTCAGAACTCTCTGTAGAGGAAAGAAGTAAAGAAAAAGCAAAATTTCATATCCTCCCAATACCTCTAGAAAAAACAGTCTCTTGTGGCAAAGGCACATCGAAAGGTCCTGAAGCTATACTAAAGGCGAGCAACGAATTGGAAAGATTTACTGGTAAAAGTGAACCTTGCCTTAATGGTATTTTTACTCATCCTTTTTTAAATTGTAATTTTCCTATTGAAAATGTGATGCTTAATATTGAAAAGACTACAAAAGAAATTTGCAAACAAAACAAAATACCAGTAATCCTTGGCGGTGAGCACAGTATTACTTTTGGTGCTGTAAATGGTGTTTTTAAAGGATTAAATTTCTCAAAGTATGAAGAAATAGGGATTATCCAAATTGATGCTCATGCTGATTTAAGAAAAAATTATGAAAATCAAGTGTATTCACACGCAAGTGTTATGTATCTTTTAAGCAAATCAAAATTTAAAGTAGCACAATTTGGTGTAAGAGTATTAAGCAAAGAAGAAGTAAAAAATAGAAATATTTTTGAAATATTCTATTTTGACGTTGAAGATATTAAAAATAATAAAGACCTAAGATTACCTAAAAACTTTCCACAAAACATATATATTACTTTCGACGTAGATGGATTAGATCCGTCAATAATGCCTGCTACGGGAACGCCAGTGCCTGGTGGTCTTGGATTTGATGAAAGTTTACAATTAATAAAAAGTTTAATCAGAGGTAGAAAAGTAATTGGATTTGATGTTGTTGAGTTTTCACCAATTAAAAATTTTTTTGCATATGACTTTACAGTAGCATCTTTAGTTTACAGGATAATGGAATTAATAGATTTAAATGATTAATGATTGTGGCTTTGTATCCATTTTTCAGCATCAAGCGCAGCCATGCAACCCATACCTGCAGCGGTAACGGCTTGCCTATAAATTTTATCAACACAATCACCTGCAGCAAAAACACCATCTAAATTAGTAATTGTTGTACCTGGTTTTTGAGCTATAATATAACCTTCATTGTCCATTTCCAGTACATCTTTAAAAGGCTTTGTTGATGGACTATGACCAATTGCAATGAAAACACCATCAATTTTAATTATCTCTATTTTATTTTGTTTAGTTGAGATTAATTTAAGAGCATTAACCCCATTTTCATCACCTAGAATTTCGCTAACTTCATTATTCCAAATAATATTTATGTTTTTCTTAGAAAAAAGTCTGTCTTGTAAAATCTTCTCTGATCTTAGTGCATCACGTCTATGAATTAAATTTACTTTAGAACATATATTTGATAAATATAAAGCCTCTTCAACTGCTGTATTACCTCCTCCAACTACTGCAACTTCTTTGTTTCTGTAAAAAAAACCATCACAGGTTGCACAAGCAGAAACACCTCTTCCATTATATTTGTTTTCACTTTCTAAACCTAGCCATTTAGCCTGTGCTCCAGTGGCTATAATTATTGTATCTGCTGTCAAAGATTTATTTGAATCTAAAACCACTATCTTTTCATTTTTTTTTAATTCAATTTTAACAACTATATCATTGATTATACGAGCTCCAACTTTTATTGCCTGAGATCTCATTTGTTCCATCATCCACGGACCTTGAACAACATCAGCGTATCCTGGGTAGTTTTCAACATCTGTAGTTATTGTAAGTTGACCTCCAGGTTGGATTCCTTCAATTACAATTGGTTTCAAATTAGCTCTTGCTGCATATATTGCAGCTGTTAAACCTGCAGCTCCTGAACCAATAATTATAACTTTTTCTTTTTGATTATTCATTCTTAAATTCTTTGTCCTCTAAATACAATTGTTCTATTATCGTTTAAAAAAACTCTTCTTTCAGAATGAGCTTTTATAGCTCTGTATAAAACTCTTGCTTCAATATCCCTTCCCATTAAAACCAAATCACTAGGCATCATTTCGTGATTAACCTCTTGAGTATCTTGTTCAATTATGGGTCCCTCATCAAGATCTTTTGTAACATAATGTGCAGTTGCACCAATGACCTTCACTCCTCTTTCAAAGGCTTGATGATAAGGTCTTGCTCCTTTAAAACTAGGCAAAAAGCTATGATGAATATTAATAATTTTTCCTGCATAATCATTTGTGAATTCTTCTGATAACACTTGCATATAACGAGCTAAGACAATTAATTGAACATTATTATCATTAATAATTTCTTTTAGTTTTTTTTCCTGATCTAATTTATTTGATTTTTCAATCGGTAAATAATGAAATGGAATATTAGAAAAATTTGCTATCTCTTCTGCGGTTTTATGATTTGATACAACAGCTTTAATTTTTAAATTTAATGAATTATTCCTAACTTTAAACAAGATATCATTTAAACAATGATCAAATTTAGAAACAAGCAAAATTGTATTCATAGGACTTTCAATCTCAGATAAGAAAAAATCTGCATTTAATTTCTTTGCTAACATTTCTAAATTAATTTTTAAATTTGGTAACATTTCATCATTAAGTAATAAAAAACTTTGTCTAATAAAAAAGTTACCATTTTTTTGATCTGTAAATTGTTTTGACTCAACAATATTACAATTCGATTCAGCCAGTATAGAAGAAATCTTAGCAACAATTCCAACCTGGTCTTTACAAGATAATTTTAATATATGTGTTTCTAATTTCTTATCCATGGATATTTAATACATTTTTTAATATTTAGAAACAATACGATAATTAATTATTTAAAAATTTATTTGAAGCTTCATAAAATTCTAATGGGTTTTCTATGTGCAAAAAGTGATCTGCATCTTTAATTTTATGAAAGAAAATATTAGAAAAAAACTTTTTAAATATCTTGAAATATTCCTCTTTAACATAATCACTTTTTCCTCCGTAAATGCAAAGAACTTCTTTATCAAATCTATTAGTTTTATTTATGCTAGGAAATTTTCTTAAATCATTAAGAGATTTCTTGATTGCTTTCAGATTAATTGACCATTTATATTTCCCATCTACTAATTCAAGATTTTGTAATAAAAAAGACCTTAAAAAATTTTGATCTATAAATTTAGACAAAACAACATCAGCTTCTCCCCTACTTTTAATTATATCTAAATTCATATCCAATAGAGAATTTATTATTAGGTTATCGTCATTATCATAATCAATAGGAGCTATATCACCAATTATAATCTTATTAACATATTTTGGCTCCAATAAGGCAATAATCATAGCTAATTTACCACCCATTGAATGTCCCAATAAATTAGTTTTTTCTACGCCTAGGAAATTGAAAAGACTTACAATATCATTCATCATTAATATATATGACATATCTTCTTCGAAATCATTTCCTCCATGATTTCTTAGATCCACAGTCACCACTATCTGATTTTTTTCTATACTTAATTTTTTAGAAAAAGTTTGCCAATTTTTACCTCTTCCATAAAGGCCATGAAAAATAAATAATGTTTGAAAATTTTTATTATTAAAGTTTACATTATTTTTTTCAAATTCTATTTGTTGTCCATTTTTATATATTTGAAAATTTATCATTATTTGGATTTAAAAAATTAATGTCTTAAATATTAAAATTATATCAGTTTAGTCGTTAAATTAAATGTAAAAATAAATATAATGAAGGTAAATATGGGCCAGATTATTAAATTAGATTTTTCTTCATACAACACTAGCCAAGAAAATTTATATGAAAAAAAGCTTGTTCGGATTAGGGATGAAATTGAGGATTATCTTAACCAAGCCTCAAAAATTGAAGAAGATGAACTAGCTATAGCTCTTGCAGCAGGAAGATTCGCTTCAATGAAGCTTGCAAAATTAACAGGTGAAGAAAGCACAAAAAAATTTTTTAATGAATGTATTAAAACAACTTTAAAGCAAAATATTTTGCGATAATTATGAAATTCTAGTTATACTTCCTGAAACTTCTGCCCCTAAGTCAATAGATAAAGCATTTGTTTTCAAATTTCCTTCAACTTTTGCACTACTTGCGACATTTAGTGTGTTAGCAGCAACTTCGCCTTTTACTAAACCACCTAATGTTACTTTGTCAGCAATCAAATTTCCGTCAAAAATACTATTAGCTTCAAGAAGTACATCTTTAGCTCTTAGCTCACCTTTAAACCTTCCAGCAACAACGACCGATGATCCAGCAGAGTCTAAATTGCCTTCCATAACCAATTCTTCTGATATATATGTAATTTCACTCATAATTAATCCTCATTAAAAACTAAATTATTTTTCTTCTGGGTTGTCTTCTTGAACTTCTTCAGTTTCGTTGGTTTCTTCTGCTTTTTTTGCATCAGCCTTAGTCCAGTTGTGTACTACTCTACAATTTAAAGCTGCACCTCTATCCATTTGTAATGACTTATAATGAACCTCGCCACTAATTCTTGAAGTTTCAGTTAACCAAACGCTATCAGCTTTCATTTTTCCCTCGTACTCTCCTGCAATAACAACTAATTCTGAGTCAACTTTTCCAAGAAATTTTCCAGTTGAACCAATAGTAACTTTTTCAGTTGTTAAATCAGCTTCAACATATCCATTTATTTCAATGGATTTGGCATTAGAAATTTTACCAGTAAATCTAGCCCCAGATCCCAAAACTGCCTGTTTATTTGCCATCAAAAATCTCCTTTTATTTTATTTTATTTTATTTTATTTTATTTTTTTCTTTTTCCAACTTGAGCCTCTACTATAGCACCTTCCTCTATTGAAATATTTTCATAAAAAACCTCTCCAGTAATTTTACCAGAAGATTTAATTGAGATTATATCACCAGAGACTTGGCCATCACATTTACCAGATACTGTTACAACATCCGCATCAATATTCCCTTTTAAAGTACCAGTATCTTCTACTGACAAACTATGACACTTGATATCTCCAACTACTGACCCTAATAATACTAAATCTCCGTCTGCTGAAATTTTACCTTTTATTTTCATGTCACTTGAAATTACAGATTTTGCACTTTCGGTATCGCTCGTTTTTCCTAACATCATGGAAATCCTTTTTCTAATAATTAAAATTGATCAAAATAACCTACTACAACTATTTATATGTTACTACAGTAAATTTAAATTTAAAAATTTATTCAAAATTCATTTATTTGGTATGAATGATGCAATTAACTTGCCATAATAATTGTTACAAATCAAAAATTTAAAGTTGGAAATAATGGCAGATGAAATAATTGATTTAAGAGATCGTATTGAAAAAATGCGTATAGAGATTGAAAATGAGGCTACAGAACAAATTTCTGTTGATGCTCCTCTAGAAGTTCATCAAAAAACAAGTAATTCAAACATATCTCTTTCAATGGAAAATAAAAATAGTTTCCCGAATCAAAATTTTGAGGTAAAAAATGATTCTAAAAATTTTGATAATATAGAAGAAAAAGATAGGAATACTTCTACAAAAAATGAAACTTTTCCTGCAGTGAGCTTGTCAGTAAAGAATCCAGTTTCTAGTAAGGTATTAATATCATTAGTGACTTTACAAATTTTGTCTAATATTGGAATTTTATATTTTTTATATCTTGGCATGGAGTAGTAGGTGGTTAATACCACAATAAACAAATTTGGAAAAAAACTTCCTCCGGTAAAAACTGGACAACGTTTTGGAGAGGAAATCAAAAAAGACAAAAAAGTAGGACTTTTCTCAGAAAGACGGTTTTTGATATTCACAAAAAGAGGTCCTATTGAAATTGCTTTTAAACCAATTCATTATGCTAGTCTAATTATGACAACAGTTATCGGATTAACAAGTATAGTTTACTGGTCTGCAAAAGGAATCTACTCAGCAATAGATGTTGCAAAAAAAAATGACATAATTACTGAAGCTTCAGCAAATATTAGTAGTCCAATCGAAAATGACTCAGACACGGTTGTTAACATTAACATAAAAGACCAGTCAAATATTTCATTACCTATTCCTAAAAATAACTATTTATTTGAGAAAAACGATACAATTACTTATGAGCCATTAATTGATAAAGATAATAATAATTCCAAAAATATTCTAAATAATATTTCCAATGAAAATTTAAAAAATATCTTCTCTGAAACAAAAAAAATTAATAATCAAAAATTATCTAAGAATTTAAGTATCGATTTGTTTAATGAAACTATGAGAAATCAAGATTTACCAATTAATTTTACAATTCCAATTGTAAACGAGAGCAATATTTTTATTTCTGAAAACACTATGTCTATTCAAAAAAGCGATGATTTTGTACCTGAACCTCCAAAAATAAATGAAAAAGTTAAAACAATACGCTTTATAGCGTCTGTTGATAATGAACTAAGTCAAATGGAAAATGTTTTTAGTTTGATAAATGTAAAGTTAAATAACAAGGATCTAGTAAGTATAAAGTCAATTGCTAATAAAAATAAAATAATTGATCCAGATAGTGATGATTTTTTTAGAAGCCTAAAAGACAGAATAAATTTGCTTTCGATTTATAGAGATGCTCTTCAAAATATTCCATTAAAACCTCCAATGGATCATTACTACGTGTCTAGCCCATATGGTCCCAGAAAGCATCCTGTCACTGGTAAATATAGAATGCATCACGGTATAGATTTAGCCGGGACATGGCAAGAAAATGTATCTGTATCAGCTGATGGAACTGTGGTATTTGCAGGATATCATGGTTCTTTTGGTAAAGTTATTAGAATAAAACATAATTACGGAATAATGACTACATATGGCCATCTAGCAAAAATTAATGTCAGACGAGGTGATTTAGTAAGTGAAGGCCAAATAATAGGTAAGATGGGTAGAACAGGTAAGGTAAAAGGTGCGCATCTGCATTATGAAATTTCTGTAAATGGGAAATCTCAAAATCCAGCCACTTACATAAAAATTGGGAGAAACCTCTTAAGCAGAACAAGTTTGAAAAATTTTGCAAATAAAAATTTAAATTAATTCTCCTTTGGCATAACAAATGCATCATCATATATATATAAAGAGGAGATTAGTCATGTATTTAGAAAAAATAAACAAACATGCAAATAGTAATAAGCAGTTATTAAATAATTTAAATGACTTTATTATTCAAATTGATTATTTTGATCAAAAAGGTATTAAGAAGCGTAAAAATAGAATACCATTAAAATATATCCTAAATTCTAAATTTATAAATTCGTAGACAGCATTTTAAAAACATTTTTATCGATTTTTTTATTTAGTTAGATGCAAACTTCATTAATCTAGCTTGTTTTCTTCTTTGTGAGCTAGATGGTATGTTTAACATATCTCTATATTTTGCCACTGTCCTTCTAGCTACATCCATACCTTCTTTATTCAAAATTCCAGCCAATTTATCGTCACTTAAAGGTTTTCCAGTAATTTCTGATGAAATTAAATTTTTAATAGTTTCTCTAACTGCTGACGCGGCATGTAATTCTGAGTTTTCGGAACCTGAAATTGATGCAGAAAAGAAATTTTTCAATGGCATAATACCCCATTCTGTCAAAATTAATTTACTATTAGTGACTCTTGAAACCGTACTTTCATGCATACCAATTTTATCAGAAATATCTTTGAGTATCATTGGTTTCATATGACTAAAACCATGTCTAAAAAAACCAATTTGTTTTTTTAATATTTCAGATGTTACTTTTAATATTGTTTTATTTCTTTGATCAACTGCTTTTTTTAACCAGCGAGCTTCTCCAATCTTTTCTAATGCAAAAGCATTGCCTTTTTCATCAAGATTATAATTATTCATTTCCTCAATATAATTTTCATCAATATTAACACTTGGTAAAGTTGAACCATTTAAGTCAATACGCCATCCTTTAGCAGATCTTTTAACAATTATATCTGGTTGATCAGCATTAGTATTTTCTTGATTAAAATGTTCAGCAGGTTTAGGGTTAAGTGTTTTTAAAATCTTAATCATTTGAAATAATTTTTCTTCAGAAACTTTGCAAAGTTTACAAATCTGTTTAAATTTTCCTGAAGGTAAAATATGAAGATTTTCAAGAAGAATTCCAAAATGTTGATTAAATTGTTTGTTGTCAATTAATTGATACTTTAAACATTCTGCCAAATTTTGGGAAAAAATTCCAACAGGCTCAAGATTTTTTAATTTTGAAAGTGTTTTTTCAACTATAGAAATTTCAACATTCAATTCTTTTGCAACTTCACATGTAGATGAGATGAACCATCCACTTGGATGAAGATAATCTATCATTCCAATTGCAACAGTTTTACTGTAACTATTTTTAAAGTTTAGGTTTATTTGATTTATAATATAATCTCTAAGAGAAACTTTATGCTTAAGTGTTTTTTCTATTACTTCTCCAGCAGATTTATTTGATCCTGATCTAATTACTTCTTTATCAAAAAGTTTTTTATTTTCAATTTTTGAATTCGAAGATATGTGAGAGTCAAAAGTATTTTCTAAATCAAGCCTACTGTCATTTTTCAGTGGATCTAATGAACTATTCATATTTTCGTAAGTATCAGAGTTTTTTTCTTCCACACTTTTTTTTGTTATAGTTTGACTGTTTTCTTTTAAAAATGGGTTTTCTAATTGTGCTTTATCAATAAAGTCTGATAATTCAATGTTAGTTAATTGCAACAATTTTATTGCTTGTTGCAACTGTGGTGTCATTATTAAAGACTGGTTTTGTTTAATTTTTAACTGTTGTCCTAATTTCATTTCAATCTCCACTTTTGATTAATTCGAAATAATAAAACAGATAAAAACAATTAATTTTAATAAAATCAAAATCTTAATTTGACAAAAAAAATTGACAAAAAAATGACTTTTAAAGACTATTTTTTAATAATTTTTTTTAATAAAAACAATGAGTTAAATTGTTAATTTTTTTTATGTTTTAAAAAATTAGTTTTTTATTTAAAGTATAAAGTCAATAATTTGGCTTTAAAAAGTTGATATTTTTCATGACAAATAACAATAAAATTTCAACGACTTCAAAAGATATAAAGAAACCCTACAAATGTAGAAACTGTTATATTATTAGATTATTTTTATTAGCAGTTGTATTTATATTGCTGTTTGCTCTTATACAAAGTAACAATTTGCATTATTTAAATTTTGTTACACCTTCAAATGCTGCAACAATAATAATAATATTAGGTATAATAATGTTTTTGGCAAAAGTTACTAAATATTATTTTGAGAATAAAAAACATTAAAATATCATCTATCTCTAACTAATCTAACATAATTTGGAATAAAACCTGGAAACCTCCCAAAGGTATGTCCTGTAAAAAAATTAACAGTCCACATAAATTGAGATTGCCATGGGTTTTTTTCGTTAGTCCAAAATGATTCAGGTGGTGTATTAGGAAATATTTTGGAATTTATTTTGATTTTTTGACAATCTTTACAAACTATACCTTCTAATTCTTTTCTATTTGGCAAACGCCAACTGCCTTCAAGTTGATCATTTGCTTGACTTATAACAGAGTCCATTTGGTCCAATTTCACTTTTATTGGCTTACCAACGCACTTGTCTTTTTCCCATACCATTCCAACTGTACAAGTCATCCATTCAAGCTTTTGACTTAAATCAATAACATAATACCCCCTAGAAATAAAATTATTGGCCCAAACATTATTGAAATTAAGCAAAAATAATAATATTATAATAATAGTATAAATCTTAGAGAATGATGATTTTAGTTTTAACATAACAAATCCCGACAAGTTTTTTTAAGATTAGTTTCACTTTGGTCTCATTCTTGCAGAATTTATGCCTAATATCATTATTATTTAATAAAAAAAGGCAAGAAAATGGATATAGCATCTTTAATAGGACTTATAGGTACCCTTGGAATGATAGCTGGAGCAATGATATCCTCTGGCGGACTAGGACCATTCATAGACACGCCCTCTATGTTAATTGTTATTGGAGGAACATTCTTTGCCGTAATGTATAGATCAACCTTGCCAATGTTTTTAGCCTCATTTGGAGCACTTGCTAAAGTTTTCCTGCCAGGCGCAAAAAAACATGATGAATTAATAACACGAATAACGGAACTAGCAGGTATTGCTAGAAAAGATGGGATGATGGCACTAGAGGGTCAAGAAGTACCAGATAAATTTTTTGAAAAAGGACTTCAAATGCTTGTAGATGGTGCCGATGAAACTAAGTTAACTGATCAATTAAATAAAGAAGTCAAGGCCATGAAAGTCAGGCATGAGGACATGACAGGAGTGTTCCAGGCTTGGGTGGATTTAGCACCTGCGATGGGGATGATTGGCACTTTGATCGGATTAGTTGCTATGTTAGGTAATATGGCTGATCCAAAAGCAATTGGACCTGCAATGGCAGTTGCTTTGTTAACAACTTTATATGGTGCCATGATTGCCAACTGTATTTTTATGCCTATTGTTACTAAACTTGAAGGTTATTCAGCTCATGAATTACTCTATAGAGAAATGGTTGTAATGGGACTAAAATACATTTCCAGAGGCGAGAGTCCAAGGAATATAACTGATCAATTGGTAGCTCTTATGCCTCCTAAGATTCAAGCTCAATTAGAAGAGGCTGCTTAGTTAGTTTTTTATAATTAGGAGATTATTATGGCTGAAGCACAGGTAGAAGGAAGAGAAGA
>CACIRZ010000018.1 GCA_902589185.1 uncultured SAR116 cluster alpha proteobacterium | reverse complement strand
TTATTGAAGCTAAAATGGAAACAATGGGTGCAGCAGACTCAATTGATTGGTATGCAGAAGAGGGAAGAAGAGCATATGGAAGGATAATTCCTTCAAGAGCTCCAGAGGGTGTGTACCAATTTGTTTTTAAAGAACCTGTTGGTGTGGTTGCCGCTTTTACTCCTTGGAATTTTCCTTTAAATCAAGTTGTTAAAAAAGTTGCTGCAGCCTCTCTCCATTCTCCATTAAGAAAAAGATGGGTATCTGGATAATTAGTTGACATATAAAAACTCCCTAGTTTATTTAAATTAATTATTTCAGTTTAAGATTTGAGATATATTGTTTTAATTAGCTTTCTTTTAATGCTATCGGAAAATATTTTTCAAATAAATCAATATCTTTGTCTAATCCTACTGTCACTCTTATACACCTATTTTGAGGATATGAATATGGCATTCTTACAAAAACACCGTTATTAATTAAATTTTCAAGTACTTTTTTTGCAAATTTACTATCTTTTAAACAATCAATTGCTACAAAATTTGTAAAAGAAGGAATAAATTTACAACTATTATTATTAGCAATATCAGCAATTCTATTTCTCGATAATTTTACTTTATTAATTACTTCACTTATAAAATCATAATCTTCTAGCGCAGCTAATGCGCCTACTTGAGAAATTCTTGACATGCCAAAATGATTTCTTATTTTTTCAAAATTCAAGATTAAGTCTTTTTCTCCTATTGCATAACCAACCCTTAATCCAGCCATTCCATATGCTTTTGAAAAAGTTCTCATTCTAATAACATTTTTTGTCTCCAATGAAATCTTAGGTATAAAATCATCATCTACAAAATCAATATAAGCTTCATCCAAACATAACAAGGTGGTCTCTGGAAGATTCTGGATTAATGTTTGAACATCTGACGGTTTATTAATTGTTCCCATTGGATTATTGGGATTTGATACATATAAAATCTTTGCTGATGTTTCTTTGACTTTATCAAGTAATTTCTGTAAGTCCTCCGTGTCATTGCAGAAAGGTACTTTATGCAGATTTCCTCCAAATCCCTCTACATGATAATTAAAAGTTGGATACGCGCCATCAGTAGTAACGACATTATCCCCTTTTTCTATTATCAATCTAACCAGATATCCTAGTAAGCCGTCAATTCCTTCACCTACAACAATATTTTCAAAATTTACTTTATGTTTTTTTGCCAGCGCATGTTTCAAATCAAAATTTTCTGGATCACCATACATCCAGACTTCACTTAAGTGTTTTTTCATAGCTGAAATTGCTTTTTCTGAAGGCCCAAAAACACTCTCATTAGCTCCAATACGTGCTTTGAAAAGTTGATCAATACTTCTTTCTTGAGTTTCCGGACCTACAAAAGGTACAGAGGCTGGTAACTTGTTAACAATATCAGTAAATTGGATACTCAATCATAACTCCACATGAAATAAAATGATTAATTAACACAATTAAAAAAAAATTTAAATTATTGAGTAATAAGCATTTAATTAATTTTTCTTTAATAATGATTTATCTAAATTATAAGCCTCAATGGCAGTTTCAGAAAACAAACATTTCTTCTCATCTATTGAGAATTTTTCTACAATTTTTTTATAATTATTAAATAAATTATCAAATGTTATTTTAAGTTTACTAACAGGAAAATTGCTTGCAAACATGCATCTTTTTGGACTAAACAAATCTATTAATTCGTAAATTATACTAGCATTCTCGTTGAAATTCCACTCCTCTCCTTTTACGCCAAATTCAGATAATTTTATAAATGTATTAGGCTCTAAGGATAATGATTTTATCCCTTTTCTCCAAAATTCCATTCCATCGACAGATCTATCCCAGGGAAAACCACAATGGTTTATAATGACTTTAGTGTTTGGAATTAACCTTACAATTTCAACTGCTTCTTCTAAATGCCATGTAGGAACTCTTAAATCATAATTTAAATTATATTTTTCTAGTAATTTTAAACCTTTTCTCCAATTCATATCTTGCATAGAACCATCATATTTATAATAAGTAGTATTTTTTGCAAATTTTACATTTGGTTTTGAACGTATACTCTTAACCATATTAAAACTTGCTTGTTCAGCAATTATTGTCTCTGTATTTTTTGAATGGAACCAGGCATGACCTATAATCGCATTTGGAAATTTATTTTTATTAGCTAAATTTTCTATCCATTTTGTCTCACCAACCTGGTCATTTCTATCCCACTCTGCTTCACAATGAATAGTACCAATAACATTATGATTTTTTATGTCCTTCTCATAATCAACTGGAAGATAATTTTGTCTAATCATTTCATAATTACCTAAGAAAAAATCTGGATCAATTTTATCGGATAAGAAAGGATAATAATTTTTATCTAAGTCCCAGAAATGATGATGAGAATCTAATATTTCAATATTTTCATAATCATGCATTTATATAATACTCATTTTTTTATTTGTAATATCAGATATGAAGATATTATTGAAATACCTGACATAATAAATAATGCATATAAACATATATTAAAATTTTGAGCTCCTCCAAAATATATTATCAGGAAGCCAGCCATCCCCCCAGAACCAACTTGGAAAGCACCCATTAAACCACTGGCTGCACCTTTGTTTAATTTAGACGAATTTATTGCCCCAGTCATACTATTTGCTACTGCGAAGCCATTTGAACATCCAAACAACATGCAGATTAATGATAAAACAAGAGGGCCATTTTGGAATAAATTATTATTCCCAAAAAATATTAATACAGAACAAAAAGAGCAAACTGTTCCCAAAAGACACATTCTTTCTAGACCCACTTTTGGACTTAATTTGCTATTTATAATATTTCCAAAAATATATCCCAAAGATGTAAATGAAAACCATATTCCAAACTCTGACATGCTGACACCTTTTCTTTCAAATTCATATGGCATGAAACCATTCATTGCAAAGAACATTGAAGTCTGCATTGCAGTAGTTATCGTAAAAAAATTAAAAGAAAAGTTTTTTAATAATCCTCTATAAACTATAAACATATTTTTAAAACTTATGCTTTTAGCTTTTTTTACTAATGTCTCATTTAATAAAAATGACATAGCTATTATCAAAATTAGACTTATTACGCCTAAAGCAAGTAAATTAGTTCTCCAGCCTAAAAATTCGGCAAGAAATCCTCCAAAGATAAAACAAGAAATTGGAATGACCGCCATTATAGCTGTCATTTTTGACATTTCTTTTGCCGCCTTTTTTATCTCATAACAATCACTTAAAATAGTTCTCCCAACAGACAAACATGCTGCAGCACCAAATCCTTGAAAACATCTTAGTATTAATAAAATTTCTATATTAGATGATAAGGATGCAAAAAATGCAGAAATAGAATAGATCGAGGCTCCCAAGATTAAAATTGGTTTTCTTCCATATTTATCAGAAAATGGTCCAGATAGTATTTGACCAAAAGCTAGGAAAGTAAAATAGAGTGTTAAAATTAATTGTGTATTTTCAAAAGATATATTGAGATCATTCTTAATAATAGTTAAAGCAGGCGCTATAATTGTCATTCCAATTACCGGCACAGCAACAATTACTGCCAACAAATTAATATTGGGTTTTTTCAAATTTGACTACCATTCTGATGATGATCTTAATTATGATTTAAAGTTATGTTTGTTCTATTTCGTGAACTTCAATTACATTTCCATCTGGATCGTGAAAAAATATTTGTTTCCATCCTGCTACTGCAGTCTCACCCCAATCTGAAAAATTAATATTTAATTCATTTAAATGTTTTTTAAAAGCTTCCAAGTTATCTGTGCGATAAGCTATATGGCCTTTTTCAAGTGGATTTATTGTGTGACCAGTTTTAAAACAAACATCCAAATCTTTTTCTGCTAAATGTGTTTGTATTTTACCATCTGATACAAAGGCCACGTCTCCAGAATAACCTTTTTTCTTCTCTAAAACAGGTAATCCTTCAGTTTCTGTTTTAAGTTTCATAACATTTAAATAAAAATTATTCATTTCATCTACTTTATCAGTAGACAAATTTATGTGGTGTAATTGAAGCTTCATATTTGCCATCATTTTAAGTTAATTATAAAGTAATAGTTTTAATTATTAACAAGTTAAAAAGCAATTCATTAAATTTAAAATTCCTTGCTTTATTTATAAAATGTACTTTATGATTCATATTGTACTAACCACTCGTAGATTATGTATTACATCATACTGAATGGGGGTATATTTGATGTATATAATACGAATTTGTCAAAAATATTTTTTTATATCATTGTTTTTTGTATCTTCAATTGTATTTGCAGATCAATCCTCTATCACAAAAGATAAAATTCAAAATTTTTATAATGCAGTAGTTAGTATCGACTCAATAGTTCCTGATGAAGCAAGAACCTCAAAAAGTCTTGGTACAGTTCGTCAAGGGAGTGGTGTTATAATAGATCAAAATAATATTCTTACTATTGGTTACATCGTCATTGAAGCAAGTGAAATAATAATAGGATTACCTGACGGGAAAAAAATACCTGGTAAATTGACTGGATATGACCACTCTTCAGGATTTGGGATAGTATCACCTATAATTAAAACAAGTTTAACACCACTTAAAATTGGTGACTCTAATAAAATTGAATTAGACGATAATTTATTAATTCTTCCTTCACCTAATAAAGGTGTTGGATCAGTTGTTAAATTGGTTTCTAGAAGACCTTTTATAGGTTGGTGGGAATATTTATTGGAAAATCCAATTTACACATTACCAATGAATGATTCTTGGGCTGGATCTCCTTTGATTAATCATAAAGGTGAAATATTAGGAATTGGTTCCCTTTTTGTTGCTGATGCCGCTTTACCAGGCACATTATCACCTGGGAACATGTTTGTTCCTATAAATCTATTAAGACCAATTTTAAAAGACTTAATAAAATATGGTCGTCCAAAATCTGGTATGAAACCATATTTAGGAATTTCAACTAATGATTCTAATGGCGAAATTATTGTAACTAGAGTTAGTAAAGATGGACCATCTGATAAAGCAGGTATTCGGAAAAATGATATCATTAAGTCAGTTAATGGGAAACAAGTAAATAATATAGAAAATTTTTACAGGACAATTTGGAACTCAGGTAAAATCGGAGTTAAAATTCAACTTGAAATAATTAGAGATAAGAAAAAATTAAATTTCAAAGTAAAATCTGTAGATAGAATGGATTATTTTATGAAGAATAAATCATATTAACAGACTATTGTATAAGACTGTTTATATAAAACCTAATATAATGGCGAGAGTGACGAGACTCGAACTCGCGACCTCCGGCGTGACAGGCCGGCGCTCTAACCAACTGAGCTACACCCCCTAAAAGGTTTCGATATACTTGATAAGCCCTGATAAAGTTTTGGTCAAGAAAAGATTAAGTTAAACATGAAAATAAAAAAAATTATCAATTTTTTTTAAATAATTGAGGAATAAAACTTAAATTTTTAGAAAAAATTGCAAACTCTATTAATAATGTGAAAATAATTGTACTTAGCAATGTATTTGTAAAGAATGGTAGTGCCATTATATAGCATTTCATTAGACCTTCAAGTGTGTGATCATATAAACCACCACTAAACCAAACGCCAAAGTTGGAAATTATAAAAAATATAATAGCCCCTAAAAAACTTGCAAATATTCTAGATAAAATATTTTTACCATATTTAGAAATTAAACCAATTAAAGCTAAACTTCCCCATGTCCAGATCAATAAACTATGAAATCCTATAAAGTAATCAGTTATTGCAAAAGCTAATAAAAGAAAAGGTATACACCACAAACCAAAAAAAATTGGTAAATAAAGGGCCATTGCTATAACAGGTGTAAAGTTTGGAGGGTGAGGAAGAAATCTAAAAAGAAATAAAATCCCAATTGAACTTAAAAATACTAAACTATAGTGTAAAAAAATTTTATTTTTCATAATTTATTAAATAAACCTTTAAAAAAATTAACTCAAGGTAAAAAAATATTAAAATTCTGCCTCAATCTCTAAACCTATTGTCCTTCCTGCCTGAGGATAAACGTAACCTACATTACCAGTTCCTAAAATTAAATTGGTGTAATATTTTTCATTTAACACGTTGTTTACAAATGAATTTAAAGTAAAGTTTTTAAATTTATAAGAATAATTCATATCCGAAATTTGATAGGATTTTGATTTTGGAAGAAGATAATTATCATCATTACCTGCCCGAGTTTTACCAAAGTATTTATAAGAATAATTAAATCTTGAATTTTTATCAATTTCATAGCCCAAAGTTGCGTTTGCTGTCCATTTTGGAACGTATGGTGTTTCATTTCCTTTAAAATCACCTTTAGTGACATAAGAGTTAATAAAGGTACTATTAGAATTAAAATCTAACTTTTCTGATATTTTTTTATCAAATTCAAATTCTAACCCTTTATGAACTGAAGGATCGTAATTTTCATTTGCAAATGAGGTAGGGTTATAAAATATTTGATTTTTAATTAATGTTTTAAATGCAGATATTTTATATCTTTGATCACCTGAATTCTGTTCATATCCAAGCTCAATCTCATGTGAAAATTGATGTTTTAGTGGATTTACGTTAGTTGATGGACCAACAGTAACAATTTCATCTAACCTTGGCGATCTGTAAGAACGGGCAACATGTCCAAAAATTTTCTTTTCTTTTTCGATATTATAGTCAGCTCCAAATGACCATGCATAATTATCCTCCTTATTAGACAATACCATAACTTTTGGTTCTAAATAATTGAAAACTTCAATATCATAATGATGAGACCGTGCACCTACTTCATAATTTAAACCTTTAATTTTTTTATCTTTGATATTTAAAATTATTGAAGGTTCAATAATTCTTTGTTCAGCTTTATTAATATATTGCGTATATTGCCAGTTATTTGCATCAACTTTGTAAGTTGAGTTATAAATATCAATTCCAAATTTGGAAGTAACACCTGTTCCAAATGAGCTTTCATTATTTATATATTGAGAATTTAAGTGTGCAGTATTTAAAGCAGTTTTACTTTTATACCTAATGCCCCAACTCAACATTGAAGAATATTGATCTTTATTTTCAAGTCTTAAAATAGTAGAAAATTTACTATCATTTTCAAGTTTTATTTCTTTACCTATTTTCAATGATGTGATTTTTTCTGTAGCAAAATCTTCTGGAAATCTTGAATATTTTGGGTTTGTATAAAAATCTGTTAATAAAATGCTTCCGGGTAGGCGAGTTTGTTCATCATTATGTTTAAATTCTATAAATGACCTGGAACTATCATCGTTGAATTTTGTTAAATTAAATCCAAACGAACTTTGATCATAATCACTATTATCTCTATAACCATCTGTTTCAAAATTATTTATTGAATAATCAATAACAAAATCATCAAATTTTTGGGTTGAAGAAATAACTTGCTTCTTAGTATTAAATGACTTTAAAGAGTTCTTTATTTGAAATTTATCTTTTAAGTAAAGTGGATCTTTAGTAATTATATTTATTGCACCAGCTGATGCTCCATCACCAAATAAAACACTTGCAACACCACCTTTTATAATTTCTATCTCTTGTACATCTTCAGTTAAAATTCTAGAAAGATTAGCACCTGCAATTGTCATATCAGATATTCGTGTTCCATTTATTAATATTAAAACATTCCTTGTTGCTTGCTCTCCAAATCCACGGATACGCACTGATGATTTAACATCTACACCAGAATATAAATTTTCAAAATTTATTCCTGAAAATTTACCTAAAAGTTGTCCTAGTGGTAAATGTGAGTTTTCTCTTATTATTTTACTATTAATAATTGTCGTAGAGCTACCAACTACATTTTTATCAATTATTGTTGGATAAATTGTTATTCTAACAGGAATATTATCTTCAGAAAGAGTTGTTTTAACATATAAAAAATTAAATGAAAGAAGAGTTAATATTAAGATAAAACGCATTGGTATATAACCTCCAGCAAAAAAATTATAGAGCATTAGCTCTGAACAAATTTTGTCGCTAGACGATATACAACACGTGCCATCCACTATACCCGGGGGTTGACAAAGCGACTGTATATGGCAGGTCTCCTGGCTTATGCTTCATTGTTTAGGCAGCCTTCCCAGAAAAATCCAGTGGCATCATAGCCCTTACTCAGCATTTACAGTTGCGGGGACAGCTTTGGCTTATAACTCATGTGAGTTACCAAATTCCCATTTTAAGCTTGAAGAAAACTTCGAAGCACCATAAACATTTAATTATTAAGTTTAATTACGAAAAAAAAGCAAGTATTTTAAAAAAAAATTTAATGATGAAATTAACAATTATTGGAAATGGCTATACAGCTCAATTTTTAGCTAATGATGCCCTAAGATATGGATATGAAGTTTCAATAATTACAAGAAATATTTCAAATCCAAAAAAAAATATACATTACCTAAATTTTTTTGATTCTAATAATGTTGAAAAAAAATTAACTAATGAAAATATAATTTCGACTGTACCATTCAATGAAGAAGGTTTGGATCCTGTTTTAAAAAAATATAGAAATTCAATTTCTTTAAATAATAATATTATTATTTACTTTTCTGCTACATCAGTATACGGAAACGGAACAGTTGATGAAAGTTCAATACCATTACCCAAATATAAAAGAGGTTTAACAAGACTTAGTTGCGAGAAAGAATGGGTTAAAGCAAATCCACATACATCGATCTTCAGAATATCAGGTATTTATGGTCCAAATAGACACCCTATGATTAAATATCTACAAGGAGATAATAAAATTATCGTTAAAGAAGGTTATATCTCGAATAGAATACATGTAGAAGACTTATCTTCATTTACCCTTCAATATATAAAAAACAACTATACCGAAAAAATTTTAAATATAAGCGATCAAAAAAAAGTAAGTAGCTATGACGCAATAAAATTCGTTTGTAATGAATTAAATTTAGTTGAACCAAAAGTTATAAGATATGATCCTATAAAAGCTTCCGAAATGTTAAAGTCTTTCTATGAAGTCAATAGGACTGTAAAAAGTAATATTATTAATCATAAGATTAGTTATAAATTCAAATATCCGGAGTATAAATTTGCTTTACTCAGCTTGACTAAATCATTATTAGATAGTGATTAATTTCACCTAGGATAAAATTTTGTCAAAATTTGCAAAAAATTTTCAAAAAGTAACGCAAGTAAAACATTGGACAGAAAATTTATTTTCTTTTCGAATAACTCGACCAAAAAGTTTTAAGTTTAGATCAGGTGAGTTTGTTATGATTGGCCTTCTTGATCATGATGACAAACCAATATTAAGAGCTTACTCAATTTGTTCTCCAAGTTGGTCTGAAGAACTAGAATTCTATTCAATTATTGTAAAAGATGGACCATTAACTTCAAAATTAAAAAACATAAAAATTGGTGATGAAATTATTATGATGCCTAAATCAACGGGGACGTTGGTTTTAGACGCGTTAAAACCTGGGAAAAGATTATTTTTACTGTCCTCTGGAACAGGATTTGCTCCATTTGCAGCACTCATAAGAGAACCGGAAACTTATGAAAAATTTGAGAGTATAATTATAACTCATACATGTAGAATGGTTACTGAATTGTCTTATAGTAAAAGTATAATTCAAGAATGTATGAATGACGAATTAATCAAAGAATTTATAAATTATAAATTATTAAGTTATCATTCTACAACGAGAGAAGATTATATTTTTAATGGAAGAATTACTGAACTTATATTATCCCATAAATTATTTAATGATTTAAAAATTAACTCAATTTCATCTGATGACAGATTTATGTTTTGTGGTTCAATGGGTCTAAATAATGATCTTAAAAAAATTATGATAGAAAACAACTTCCATGAAGGAGCCAATAATTATCCGGGAGAATTTGTTTTAGAAAAGGCATTTGTAGATTAAATTACCATTTTTCTATGTCGGGTCTTAGCTCTACATCAAATGACCAAGCAGAACGCTTTTGTTGTGAAATTCTAAATATTTCTTCAGCTATATCCTTTGGTTGAGAAAATTCAATATCATTTTTACTTTTTTGATGTTCTATTCTATTTCTTGTCCATGGAGTATTAATTGATGCATCAATGGTAATATATGCAACATGAATGCCTTGAGGACCAAAATCACGTGCTAATGATTGTGCAAGAATTCTCTGAGCAGCTTTGGTGGGAGCAAAATAGGGTGTCATAGCCACCCCCCTATGTGCAGCAGTATTACCTGTTACAATTATAACTCCCTTTTTATTATTTAACATGTCCGGTATCAAAAAGTGGGACAAATACATGAGTGAGGTTGTATTAATTCTAAAGTTCTTTTCTAGCCATTCTGGTTTGCCTTTTAATAAATGTTCGAAGTTTCCTTTCACTGCATTATGTATTAGAACTTCTGGAGAAGACATTTCATTTTTAATTTGTTTACATACATCTTCTAAATGTTTTAAATCAGATACGTCACATACATATCCTTTAGAACCAGGTAATTCCTTTTCAAATTTTCTTAATCTTTCCTCAGTTCTTGCTAACATTGCTATTCTATATCCAGCTTTTGCAAACCTCCTAGCAGTATGACCTCCCGTCCCTTCACCTAAACCAGTTATCATACAAACAGGCATTTTTAAAATTGACACTTATCTACTCCATTAACTAAAATCACCTTAATAAGATTAGACAACAAAATTTGTTTGATGACTATTAAAGAATAATATAAAAAATTTATGGTAATATGGTGGGCGGTGACGGTCTCGAACCGCCGACCCTCTCGGTGTAAACGAGATGCTCTACCAACTGAGCTAACCGCCCTTGAAGAAAAATTTATACGTAATTTTTTTAATAATGACAATAATTAAGTTATAAATTTAATAAATAAAATTTCGATTTTAGGAAAATTTTCATGCACTCTGAATGGATTTTTAATCAAATAGAATCTTTAAAGATTAAGAAAAAAATAAACCTATTAGATTTTGCTTCTGGAAATGGAAGAAATTGTATTCCATTGTCAAAAAGAAATATCATTATAACGGCTATTGATAAAGATGAAGAAAAATTAAATAAGTATAAAAACATAAATAATATTAATACAATATGCTTTGATCTCGAAACCAAAGAAGAATGGCCCTTAATAAGAGAATATTATGACGTGATTATAGTTGTTAATTACTTATTTAGACCTAAAATAAAAAAATTAACGAATTTACTTAAGAAAGATGGCTTTTTATTTTATGAAACATTTTCGAAAGGAAATGAGAAATATGGAATACCCAAAAATCCAGATTTCCTACTAAAAGACAAAGAATTAATAGATATTTTTGGAGAAGAACTCATACCATTAAGTTTTTACGATGGTAAAATTAAAGGTAAAAATATTTCTATAAAACAAATGGGTGGATTTAAAAAAGGCGTCTTTAAAAAGACGCCTTGTTATTAAAAGAAAAAGTATATCTAATTAACAGCAGCTTTTAGAGGACTTCCAGCTTTAAATTTAGGTTGCTTAGATGCTTTAATTTGAATTGTTTCGCCTGTTCTAGGATTTCTACCAGTTGTAGCGGCACGGTTAGCAACAGAAAAAGTTCCAAAACCAACTATACGCACATCACCACCTGATTTTAAAGCATTTGTGATTGATTCAAAAACACCATCAACTGCTTTAGCAGCGTCTACTTTAGAAAGACCTGATGCGTCAGCAACACTTGCAACTAATTCATTCTTATTCATACGTACCTCCGTAATTTGTTAATAATTATATAAACTATCTGATAATACTCTATAAGACTAGAAAAAAAAGCTAATTATTAACAAGAAAATAAAAAAGTAAAAAAATTAATGAGAAATACTTGTTTTATCTGGATTATTACTCTCATTTTTAGCTATTTTACTAGGTTCTAACATACTTAACTCTTGCGGAGCATCTACTAAAGCATTTGATATAACCTCATCTATAGAACTAACTGCTATAATTTTTAATTTGTTTTTAATATTGTCAGGTATTTCAATCAGATCTTTTTTATTATCTTCTGGAATTAGAACTGTTTTAATGCCGCCTCTTTTTGCGGCTAATAGTTTTTCTTTTAAACCACCAATAGGTAATACCCTTCCTCTGAGAGTAATTTCACCAGTCATACCAACAGAGTTTTTGACTTTTATGTCGGTCAAGGCTGATACTATACTTGTAACCATTGCAACGCCTGCAGATGGGCCATCTTTAGGAGTTGCACCCTCAGGTACATGCACATGAACATCTAGTTTTTCAATATCGAAAGGATCTAGACCAAAAGAAAAAGCTCTTGATCTTATAAAAAATTCAGCAGCCTGGACTGACTCTTTCATAACGTCACCAAGTTTTCCAGTAGCTGTCACTTTACCTTTGCCTTTAACTTTTACAGCCTCTATTGACAATAATTCACCGCCAACCTCAGTCCAAGCCAATCCAGTTGTAATCCCAACTAAATCTTCTTTTTCTATCTCTAGTCTTTGGTAAATAGGAACACCTAATAGATCAGGTAAATTATTTTTATTAACAGAAATTGATTTTGCTTCATTTTTTTCAATTAATGTTACAACCTTTCTAGTTAATTTAGCTAATTGTCTTTCTAAATTTCGAACACCAGCTTCCCTAGTATATGATTGAATAATCATTTTAAGAGCCTCATCATTAATAGAAAACTCTGTTTTTTTAAGTTTGCAATTATCCATTTGTTTTTGTAATAAGTGCCTTTTAGCAATTTCAAGTTTTTCATCTTCCGTGTACCCAGATAATCTAATAACTTCCATTCTATCCAACAAGGCTTGCGGCATATTTAAAGTGTTTGAAGTTGTAATAAAGAAAACTTTTGACAGATCATATTCAACCTCAAGGTAATGATCTTGAAATGTTTTATTTTGTTCCGGGTCTAAAACCTCTAACAAGGCTGATGAAGGATCACCTCTATAATCATTCCCTAATTTATCTATTTCATCTAATAAAAACAATGGGTTAATAGACGATGATTTTTTCATACCATGAATAATTTTACCTGGTAGTGATCCTATATAAGTTCTTCTATGACCTCTGATTTCTGCTTCATCTCGAAGCCCACCTAAAGCCATTCTTATGTATTGTCTTCCAGTTGCTTGTGCAATTGATTTTCCCAATGAAGTTTTGCCAACCCCTGGTGGGCCAACTAAACATAATATTGGTCCCTTGATTTCACTAGTTCTTTTTTGGACAGCAAGAAACTCAATAATTCTATCTTTAACTTTTTCTAAACCATAATGATCATCGTCTAGAATTTTTCTTGCATCAACAATATCAGATTTTACTTTATTTGTTTTTTTCCATGGAATTGAAACTAACCAGTCGATATATGACCTAACAACCGTTGCTTCTGCACTCATTGGACTCATATTTCTTAATTTTTTTAACTCAGATAATGCCTTTACTTTGGCTTCTTTACTAAGCTTCGCTTTATTAATTTTATCTTCAAATTCGTCAAATTCATTTTTGCCATCCTCAGATGTCCCAAGTTCTTTTTGAATAGCCTTTAATTGCTCATTCAAGTAATACTCTCTTTGTGTTTTTTCCATCTGTTTTTTTACATTATTTCTAATTTTTCTTTCTGAACTAAGAATCTCGATTTCTTTTTCAATTTTTGAAGAAAGAGTTTTAACTCTTTCAACTGCATCAGTCATTTCAAGAAAAGATTGTTTTTCATCAATAGAAAGAACCAAATGATTCACAATTGTATCAGATAAAACATCTGAGTTATCAATATCGGATATTGTTGACAAAATATCAGAGTTAATTTTGGTATTAAGCTTGGAAAACCTTTCAAAGGTATTTTTTAGACGATTTATAATTTCATCTTGATCCTTATTTAACGAAATGTCTGTTTTTAAAATATTTAATGTTGCACTTAAATAATTTTCTGCCGAAATTATTTTTTCAATTTTACACCTAAATTTGCCTTCAACTAGTACTTTTACAGTGCCATCAGGTAATTTAAGCATTTGTAGTATTGTTCCAAGAGTACCCATTTTAAATAAGTCTTTAGCATTAGGATCTTCGGTTGAAGATTTTTTTTGGGTTAGTAATACTATTTCGTTATTTTCTTCCATTACAGTTTCAAGAGCATTTATTGATTTAAGCCTTCCTACGAATAATGGCGCAATCATATTTGGAAAAATGACTATATCTCTAAGAGGTAAAATTGGGTATGTTTTACTAGTCAAGGTAATATCCTTCAGAAGTTTGTGACATTTTACAATTGATTTTTAATATAAATGATAATTATTTTCTAAACTTCAAGTTCAAAATAAACTAAACTGAACTTTTTATTTCTTTTGTCTTTTTTTCGTGAACTAAAATTGGCTTAGAACCCTTAGTGACAACTTCTTCATTTATAACAACTTCATTAATATCAGGCTCAGAGGGTAATTCAAACATTGTATCCATAAGTATATTTTCAATTATAGAACGTAAGCCTCTTGCTCCTGTTTTTAAACTTATAGCTTTTTTAGCAATTGCTTTTAATGCATTTTCTCTAAATTCTAGGTTTGTATTTTCCATTTCAAATAGTTTCTGGTATTGTTTTAGGAGTGCATTTTTGGGCTTTGTTAAAATTGTAACTAAGGCTTCTTCGTCAAGATCTTCTAATGATGCTAGAACAGGTAACCTTCCTATAAATTCAGGTATAAGTCCATATTTAACTAAATCACCAGGTTCCACATCATTAAGCATTTCAGATGTAGAAGTTTCTAAAGAATTAATTATTTCAGCTCCAAAACCAATGGAAGAGCCTTTATTTCTATTTGCTATTAATTTATCTAAACCTGCAAAGGCTCCACCACAAATAAATAGAATATTAGTGGTATCTACCTGAAGGAATTCTTGTTGCGGATGTTTTCTACCGCCTTGGGGTGGAACAGATGCAATAGTACCTTCCATAATTTTAAGTAAAGCTTGTTGAACACCTTCTCCACTAACATCTCTGGTAATAGATGGATTTTCAGATTTTCTAGAAATCTTATCAACTTCATCTATATAAACAATACCTTTTTGAGCTCTTTCAACATTATAATCAGAGGCTTGTAACAACTTTAATATTATGTTCTCAACATCCTCACCAACATAACCAGCTTCTGTAAGAGTTGTCGCGTCGGCCATTGTAAAAGGTACATCTAATATTTTTGCCAATGTTTGGGCAAGTAACGTTTTTCCGCAACCAGTTGGACCTATCAAAAGAATATTTGATTTTGAAATTTCAATGTCATTTACATCTGTTGTATTTGCTAATCTTTTGTAATGGTTATGAACTGCAACCGAAAGTACTCTTTTGGCTTTTGTTTGACCGATGACGTAATCATCCAGTATTTTACAAATTTCAACAGGTGAAGGGATACCTTCTTTATTTTTTGTAATTGTTGATTGGTGTTCTTCTTTAATAATGTCCATACAGAGTTCAACACATTCATCACAAATAAATACTGTAGGACCTGCAATTAGCTTTTTAACCTCATGTTGACTTTTACCGCAGAATGAACAATATAAGGTTGTTTTGTTTTTTCCTTCGTTCTTTTGTTCATCCATAATTTCACCTCTAAACTCTTAATTATTTGATAATAATCTATAAGTTTATTTTAAAAATCAATATAAATATATTAATTATACTTATTTAATACCGGGCCTTTTCTCAACAACTTCATCTATCAAACCAATTTTAACAGCATCTTCAGGAGATAAGAATGTATCTCTGTCCATTAAAGCTTCAATTTCTGCAATTTTCTTGCCAGAATGTTTAACATAAATGCCATTTAGTCTGGATCTCAAATTAATTATTTCTTTAGCATGAATTTCAATATCACTTGCTTGGCCTTGAAAGCCTCCAGAGGGTTGATGAGTCATTATTCTTGCATTAGGTAAACAGTATCTTTTGTTTTTTGCACCAGCTGTCAATAACAGCGATCCCATACTTGCCGCCTGACCAATACAAACAGTTGAAACATCAGGACGAATATACTCCATTGTATCGTATATCGACAATCCAGATGTAACCACACCACCTGGTGAGTTAATATACATTGATATATCTTTTTTTGGATTTTCTGCCTCTAAAAATAATAATTGAGCACATACTAATGAAGCTAAATTATCATCAACTGGACCTACAAGAAAAATTATCCTTTCTTTTAAGAGCCTCGAATAAATATCATACGATCTTTCACCTCGGCTTGTTTGTTCGACTACCATTGGAACTAACGCACCAATTTCTTTTAATGAAGAAACTGGATTATAATTTTTTTCGATCATATTTTTAAACTCCTCAATTATATAGTGTATGTCACTAGATCAAGATTTTTTTGAAACTTTTTTTGTTGTTTTTTTTGTTTTATTTTGATCAACAGCTTTATTTGATCTTTTAGCTTTTGTCGCCTCTTTTTTCAAATCCATTTCTTCTTCTTTATAAAGTTCATCAACAGAGACTGTTTTTTCTTTAACATTTGCTAATTCTAAAATAAAATCTATAATCTTGTCTTCAAATATTGGGCCTGACAGTTGCTGTTGTGCTTCAGGATTGTTCTTCAAGTAATCCATAATTTGCTTTTCCTGACCCGGATATTTTTGTATTTCTTTCATCATTGCGTTTCTTGTATCTTCTTCTTCTACTTTAATATTATTTTTTCTCCCTATTTCCGAGAGTAACAACCCTAACCTAACTCTTCTTTTTGCTATTTCAGAGGCATCTAATTTTTCTTCTTTTGACATGCCTTTGTCAGGGTCTGGATTTGTTTCTTCACTTTTATCTGTGTCTGGTTTTGAATTAGGGTTCATAGCCTTGCATATATTGTTGTATTCTTCTTTTTCTAAAGTCTCTGGTAAATCAAAAGAGACTATATCAGCTAACTTGTCTAAAATTTGTCTTTTTGCTTTATCTCGACTTTGTTGCTGATGCTGATTTGAAATCTGCTCTGAAACAGCTTTTTTTAGAGCTTCTAAATCATTCATGCCTAATGTTTTTGCAAATTCATCATCTATTTTAACTTCAACGTCTTCTTTAATTTCATTGACTTTTGTTTCAAATACAGCATCTTTACCAGCCAAATTCTTGGCTTGATAATCTTTTGGGAAAGTAACTTTTACTTGAGTAGTTTTTCCTTTTAGAGATCCAAGCAATGCATCTTCAAATCCAGGTATAAAAGTATTTGATCCTAATTTTAAGTTGTGACCTTTAGCTTCCCCACCTTCAAATGGGTCACCATCAATCCTACCAATAAAATCAATTACAAGAGTATCACCTTTTTTTGCGGGCCTATCTTTGGCTATTTCTCTTGTACCAACATTTTCTTGTGCGATTTTTTCAACTGCATCATTAATGTCCTTATCACTTACTTTTACAACTGGTTTAGTTATATCTAAAGATGATAAATCTGGTATTTCAAAATCAGGCATTATTTCAACTAATAGTTTTGCCTTTAAATCTTTACCTTCTTCAAATGATACTATTTCTATCTTTGGTTGAGAAGATGCTGTTAATTTGTTTTTTTCCATTGTATCTTTCGTAGCAGCATCTACTGATTCTCTAACCACCTCACCAAGAACTTGTTTTCCAAACCTATTTTTAACAACTGAAACAGGAACTTTTCCTGGTCTAAAACCGGGAAGATTAGCCTCCTTAGCTATAGTCTCAAGCTTTTGATCAACTAATTTTTCAATTTCTTTTTTAGTTATTATTACTTCATATTCTCGTTTTAATCCTTCTGATAAGGTTTCCGTAACAGCCATTTTGAATTTACCTCTTAAAACTGAAAGTCATTTTTAAACTATTGGTGCGGGCGAAGGGACTTGAACCCCCACACCTTTCGATACAAGAACCTAAATCTTGCGCGTCTACCAGTTCCGCCACGCCCGCATATATAAACTTAATTTATTTACCAAATAGCTAACTTAGGAAAGCACAAAGGTCAAGTCAGAATGATTAAAATTAGAATGGGGCGAGTGACCGGCTTCGAACCGGCGACCTCAGGTACCACAAACCCGCGCTCTAACCAACTGAGCTACACCCGCCATAGTAGTTTTAATCATAAGTATTTAAATTAAATAATTTAATAAAATCTTTATTTTAAATATAGTTAAGTATAAATATTTAATAAATTGCAATTAATCAAGGTTTATTAAATGAAAAGTAATTATGAGTTAGCGTCTAGAAGTTATAATCTTGGAACTGAAACTGCTTTTACTGTATTAGCAAAGGCAAATAAATTAGCTTCTAAGGGAAAAAACATAATCAACCTAGGAATTGGTCAACCAGACTTTAAAACACCTGAACATATTGTTGAGGCAGGCATAAAGGCTCTAAGAGATGGGCATCACGGTTATACGCAATCTACTGGTATTCCAAATTTAAGGGAAGCTGTTTCAAATGATATTAAAAAAAGATATAATCAAAATATTTCACCAGATCATATTATGATTGTTCCAGGTGGTAAGGTTATAATATTTTTTTCAGCTATGTTAATGGGTGAAAAAAACAAAGAAATCTTATACCCAAACCCAGGTTTCCCAATTTATGAATCAGCCATAAATTATTCAGGGGCAAAATCAATACCTTATCAATTAAAAGAGGACAAAGGTTTTTCATTTTCTGCTGAAGATATACTTAGTAAAATTAATAGTAATACTAGTTTAATAATTATTAATAGCCCAGCAAACCCAACAGGTGGAGTTGTTCCAAAAAGTGAACTAGAAAAATTAGTCGTAGGTTTAAAAGAATACCCAAATGTCGTTATAATGAGTGACGAAATTTATGATCAATTCTGTTTTGGTGAAAATAATTTTACATCAATGTTAGAATTTCCTGAGCTAAGAGAAAGGCTAATAATTTTAAATGGATGGTCTAAAACATATGCTATGACTGGATGGCGCTTAGGTTACGGTATTTTCCCAAGTAAATTATACGAAATAGCAGAGAAACTTGCAGTAAATATTCATTCATGTGTTAATTCAAGCGCTCAATATGCAGCGTTGGAAGCATTAACTGGTCCTCAAGATTGTGTTTCAGAAATGAATAATCACTTTAAAAGACGTGCTCATTTAATGTATACCAAATTAAACGAAATAAATGGATTTTCTTGTCAAAAACCAAATGGAGCATTTTATTGTTTTCCAAATATAACTGGAACAGGGAAAAACGCTACAGAAATTCAAAATATTTTACTAGATAATTTAGGAGTGGCTACAGTTGCAGGTACATCTTTTGGGGAATATGGTGAAGGTTATATCAGATTATCATGTGCTAACTCAGATTCCGCAATTGAAGAAGCTATTTCAAGAATTAAGGAATTTTTTAATTAAAATTTATGCTTAATTTTTAATCATTTTTTTTTAATCTTCGATTATAAATAAAATTTATTTTGTTTAATAAATAATTACTTATATGAAGTTCAGTGAGGATGTTACAAATGAAAAAAATTGAAGCTATTATTAAGCCATTTAAATTAGATGAAGTTAAAAACGCACTTTCACTAATTGGCATTCAAGGATTAACAGTTTATGAAGCCAAAGGGTTTGGAAGACAAAAAGGTCACACTGAACTATACAGAGGAGCTGAATATGTTGTTGATTTCCTACCTAAAGTCAAAATAGAAATTGTTGTTGACGACGAACTAGTTGATCCAGCAGTTGAATGTATAGAAGAGTCCGCTAAAACAGGTAGAATTGGTGATGGTAAAATATTTGTATCATCAATTGAAAAAGCCATCCGGATTAGAACGGGTGAAAAAGGTAATGAAGCAATTTAACATACAAAAAATGGAGTGATTAATATGTCAGACGCAAAAAAAATTATGGATATAATTAAAGAAAAGGAAATCCAATTTGTAGATTTACGCTTTACTGATCCAAGGGGTAAGATGCAACATTTATCCCAACATATAAGCACTATTGATGAGAAATCTCTTGCCGAAGGTTTTATGTTTGATGGATCTTCTATTGCGGGATGGAAAGCTATTAATGAATCTGACATGAAATTGATGCCCGATTGTTCCAGATCAATTGTTGATCCATTTTTCTCTCAACCTACTTTATCAATATTTTGTGATGTATTAGACCCAATATCTGGGAAACCATATGAAAGAGATCCGAGATCAACTGCTAAACAAGCTTTAGATTACATGAATTCAATAGGTGTTGGAGATACTGCTTATTTTGGGCCTGAACCTGAATTTTTTGTTTTTGACGATGTGAAATTTGAAGACGAAATGAATTCGTCTTTTTATAAAATTAACTCTACTGAAGGTCCTTATAATTCTGGTAGTGATTTAGAAGAAGGAAATATGGGTCACAGACCAGGCATCAAAGGTGGATACTTTCCTGTACCTCCTGTAGATTCTGCCCAAGACTTAAGAAGCGAAATGGTTTTGTCTCTTGTAGATATGGGTGTGGATATGGAAAAACACCATCATGAAGTTGCACCTTCACAGCATGAACTTGGTATGAAATTTGGTACCCTTATAGATACTGCTGATAATGTTCAATTATATAAATATGCTGTTCACAATGTTGCACATTCATTTGGACAAACAGCTACATTTATGCCTAAACCAGTTGCTGGTGATAATGGTACTGGCATGCATACGCACCAATCCATTTGGAAAAATGGTAAACCCATGTTTGCTGGTGATAAATATGCCGAATTATCAGAAACATGTTTGCATTACATTGGTGGTATTATAAAACATGCAAAAGCATTGAATGCATTTACCAACCCATCGACTAATTCATACAAAAGGCTAATACCTGGGTTTGAAGCACCTGTGATATTAGCATATTCTGCTAGAAACAGATCCGCTTCATGTAGAATTCCTTTTACTGACAGTCCTAATGGTAAAAGAGTAGAAGTAAGATTCCCTGACGCAACCGCTAATCCCTATTTAGCATTCTCAGCTATGTTAATGGCTGGCTTAGATGGAATTCAAAATAAAATTGACCCTGGTGAGGCTATGGACCAAGATTTATATGAATTACCAGCGAGTGAGCTTGCAAGCATTCCTACTGTTTGTGGTTCACTTAGGGAAGCTCTTGATGCTCTTGCCAATGATATGTCTTTCTTAACTAAGGGTAATGTTTTTACAGAAGATCAAATTGAAGCATATATTGACCTTAAAATGGAAGAAGTTGTTCAATTTGAACATTCTCCACATCCTGTAGAATTTAAGATGTACTTTTCTAGCTAATCTTCAAAAAATATTTATAAAAACCCAACTTATAGTTGGGTTTTTTTATTTGAAAATTATCTAAATATTGCTAAATATTGTTATAATTATTTTTTTACACACTAAATAAAGTAAATTAACTTATATGAAAAAAAATTTATTGGATAATTACAATGCTTCTGAAATTGAAATTTTAGAGGGATTAGAGCCTGTTCGTCACAGACCAGGCATGTATATTGGTGGCACTGACAATAATGCCTTACACCATCTTGCAACTGAAATAATTGATAATTCAATGGATGAGGTAGTTGCTAAACACGCTACTAGGATAGATGTAAATCTAATTAGTGATAATACAATAATTATTTCAGATAATGGTAGAGGTATACCCGTAGATAATCATCCTAAATTTAAAAACAAATCAGCTTTAGAAATTATAATGACCACTCTCCATTCTGGTGGAAAATTTACAAATAAAAATTATACAACATCAGGAGGATTACATGGCGTTGGCGCTTCAGTTGTTAATGCTCTTTCTTCATTCATGAAGGTTGAAGTTATACGTGATGGATACTTATATGTTCAAGAATTTTCTCGAGGTTTACCAACTACCCCGCTTACAAAAAAAGACAAAATAAAAAAAAATAATGGAACATCAATTACTTTCAAACCTGATAGTGAAATATTTGGTGAAAATAATTTATTTAATCCAATTAAAATCTTTAATATGTTAGAAAATAAAGCTTATCTTTTCAAAGGAGTGCAAATCAATTGGAAATGTGATGAGTCACTTTTAAAAACAAATAACACTTTACCATCTTCTAAACAATTTTGCTACATCAATGGAATTGTGGATTATATGAAACACAAAACTTCTTCAATTCCACTTTTTACCTCTTCTTTATTTCATGGAAATGTTAAAATTGATAATGAAACAGTTGAATGGGCTATAAGTTGGTTAGTTGATCACGAAACTGGTTTTACTGAAACTTTTTGCAACACTGTTCATACCCCACTAGGTGGTACACATGAAACTGGTTTAAGGTTAGCAATGACAAAAGGTATAAGAAATTTTGCTGAGCTAAAAGGTTTCAAAAAAGCTAATGAAATTTTATATGACGATTTAATGGTTTTCACAGGATCAATTTTATCAGTTTTTATAAAAGAACCACAATTCCAAGGCCAAACAAAAGAAAAACTTGTTAATACTTTAACCACAAAAATTGTAGAAACAGCGATCAAAGATAGATTTGAGACTTGGTTATCTAACTTCAAAGAAGTGGGAGAAGATTTATTAAATAGAACAATTAATAATTATGAAGAAAGAAAAAGAAAAAAGAAAGAAAAAGAGGTTTCACGTAAAACTATTTCCAAAAAAACACGTTTACCTGGAAAGTTAGCTGATTGTTCAAATGATAGTTTTAAAGAGTCTGAACTGTTCATAGTTGAAGGTGATAGTGCAGGAGGATCTGCAAAACAAGCCAGAGAGAGAACAAACCAAGCTGTATTACCCCTAAAGGGAAAAATATTGAATGTTGCTAGTGCTACAAGCGAAAAAATGTCACAAAATCAAGAAATTAATGATTTAAAACAAGCTATGGGACTAGATGAAAGTAAATCTAAAAGTATTGATAACCTTAGATATAACAAAATAATAATTATGACGGATGCAGATGTTGATGGAGCTCACATTGCAGCCTTACTATTAACTTTTTTTTACAACAATTATCCAGAAATTATTGAAAGAGGACATCTATACATAGCTCAACCACCTTTGTATAGAATTACTTATAATAACCAATACTTTTATGCTCAAACCGAAGAAAATAAAAATAAAATTATAAATGAGAAATTCAATGGTAAAGGTATAATTAGTCGTTTTAAAGGGTTAGGCGAAATGCCACCAGCCCAGTTAAAAGAGACAACAATGTCACCAAAAACAAGGAAATTGCTTAAGGTAACTATTCCTAAAAGAGATATTAATGAGGCTGACAAAAGAAGAGAAGTTGACAATTTAGTAAATATTCTTATGGGAAAAAAACCAGAGCTTAGATTTAAGTATATTCAAGAAAATGCTAGTAGTATAAGTGAGTTTGATATTTAAATTTCAGGGTTCAATAAATTATTTGTACTTTTTTAATAGCATTAAAAACATAAAATTTAAATGAGGTCAAAATTGTGAAATTTAAAGATCTAGGTTTGTGCAAAGAAATTTTGTTATCTATTAATAACATTGGATATAAAGAACCAACTGAAATTCAAAAAAAAGCTATACCAAACATTTTGATGGGAAGGGATATTTTAGGTTGCGCACAAACAGGTACAGGTAAAACTGGATCATTTATTATGCCCTTGATTGAGATTTTAAATTCTGGAAAATCTAAATCTAGAATGCCACGTTCTCTAGTTCTAGCTCCAACTAGGGAATTAGCGATGCAAGTGTCTGAAGAGTTTAATAAAATAAATAAATATCTAAAACTTCAAATGGTATTGTTGATTGGAGGAACATCATTTGCAGAACAAGAAAATAAGTTAGCAAAAGGTGTAGATGTATTAATTGCAACGCCTGGTAGGCTTTTAGACCATATAGAACGAGGTAAAGTTATAATAAAAGATGTAAAATTACTTGTCATTGATGAAGCAGATAGAATGTTAGATATGGGTTTCATTCCTGATGTAATTAAAATTAACAAACTACTCCCTAAAATAAGACAAACATTATTTTTTTCTGCAACTCTCTCAAATGAAATAAGGAATATAGGTAAGGATTTATTAATTAATCCAAAGGAAATCTCTATAAATCCATATTCTTCAACATCAAAAAACATAGATAGTACTTTTATTAAAACAAGTAGAAATAATAAAATGAATGATCTAAAAAAATTACTATGTATTGATCATATAAGAAGTGCTGTGATTTTTTGTAATAGGAAAGCTGACATTGAAAAAGTTAGTAAATTTTTAAAAAAAAATAATTTTAATACAGTTTCTCTTCATGGAGATATGGAACAAAATTTAAGAATTAAGTCTCTTGAAACGTTTAAAGACAAATCAGCTAAAATGCTTATCGCCTCTGATGTAGCTGCAAGAGGTATTGATATAGATGGATTAAGCCATGTCTTTAATTATGACGTCCCTAACAACCCGGAAGATTATGTTCATCGTATCGGTCGAACTGGAAGAGCAGGCAAACAAGGTAAAGCATATACACTTTTCGATGATGATGACAATAAAACGATTACATTAATAGAAAAACTCATAAAGAAAAAAGTTAACAAAACAACCCTCGATAAATTAATTTTTTCTCAAAAATCCGAAAATCAAAACTCTAATCAAATTAAACAAAAAAATAAAAACAAACGTAAACCAATTCTCCTACCTGAAGAAAATTATTTAAATTTTAAGGAAAGTGGTAAAATTCCGGACTTTTTAAACACAAAATAACTAAATTAATGCTTTTTCAATTATTTCAGACAAATCATTAGAGATAAATGGTTTATGTATACTTTTTAACACATCTTTAATTTTGTTTTTCCTCTCACAAGAGTAATTTTTAAATCTTGTCAGAGGTAGAACTATTCTAGCTGCAGCTTGAGGATTACTTTTATCAATAATTGCAACCTGTTCAGAAACAAATTTATATCCAGAAGAATCGTTTGCATGAAACAACAATACATTTTCTCTTTGAAAAGTACTTAAAACGGCTCTCAGTTTATTTGGATTTTTATAATCAAAATCTTTATGTTTTAATAAATGTTTAATTAGATTTAAACCCTGTGATTCAATATTTAAATTCGACATCATTTCAAACCATTTTTCAATGACTAAGTGATTATTATTCCATTTTTTGTAAAAATCATTTAAGCAATTTAATGCTAACTGATTATTGGCCAAACATAATGATTTCAATCCTATAATTGAAAGCGTCATATTTTTACTTGCTGTTATTTTTTTTGCGATCTGAATTCCTATTGAGCTCTCAATTAGAATTAAATATTTCAATATTTTTTCTAATAACAGTCTTTCTCCAAAGCTCTTATCATCTTGTATTTTGCTTTTATATAGTTTTAAAGCATTAATCTCAAAAACTTCTTGTAAACCTAAAGCAATTTTTTTCATAAAATCCTTTTTCCTTTTGAATATTGAAATTGGATCTACTTCATTTAATAAATTTTCAAACGTGTTTCGAGATGGTAATTCTAGAAGCAACGCCATTAATGAATAGTTTACTTTTTTTTCTAAAATTAATTCTCTTAATGTTTTTATTAGACTATTTAAATTCAATTTTTTAAAAAAATAGTTTAGATATAAATTTTGTGCCGCATCCCATTTGTTAAATGGATCATTATCAAACTTAAGTATATGAATATACTCACTAATATTTATATCTGTTTTTAAAAGCACTGGAGCGGAGAATTCTCGTAATATTGAAGGAGTAATTTCTTTTTCATTACAGATTACAGATACTTTATCTTTGCTTTTAGTTAGTAAATAGACGTGTTCATATCTTAATTTTGACTTGTTGAGACTAAATTTAACGAGAGAACCCTTTTTATTTAAAAAAGCAATTTTTATTGGAATAGGTAAGTTACTAACTTGATTATTAATGTTTTGAGAAAAATTAAGTTCAAATCCTAAGTCATTTTCTTTTCTTGTAATTTTTAAAATAGGAGTGCCGGATTGAGAATACCATTTTTCAAACATACTTAAATCTAATTTACTTCCATCAGCTAATGCTTTTATAAAATCCTCGCACGTAACTGCCTTTCCGTCATATCTATTAAAATATAAATCCATTCCTTTTTTATACAAAGTGTTACCGAGATAATTATAAATCATTCTAATAACCTCAGCCCCTTTTTCATAGATTGTTGGAGTATAAAAATTGTTAATTTCCTTATATTCATCCGGTCTTATAGGATGACTATTAGATCCAGCATCTTCTGCAAACTGAATTGATCTCAGTAATGACACATCTTCTATCCTTTTAACACCTCTATTGTTCATATCACCCGAAAATTCTTGATCTCTAAAAACAGTCAAACCTTCTTTCAGAGTTAATTGAAACCAATCTCTACAAGTTACCCTATTCCCAGTCCAATTATGAAAATACTCATGAGCAACAATGCTTTCTATATTTTTTAAATCTCTATCAGTAGCAGTTTTCTTATCTGCTAGAACAAACTTTGAGTTAAATATATTTAAACCTTTGTTTTCCATAGCCCCCATATTGAAATGACTAACAGCTACTATCATAAAAGTATCTAAATCGTATTCTAATCCATATTTTTTTTCATCCCATCTCATCGCTTTTTTCAGACTATTCATTGCGTAATTAGTGAAATTTTTATTTCCTATTTCACAAAAAATATTGATTTTAATTTCTTTTTTTGATGATGTTAGATATTTAGAACAATTGGATTCTAGATTGCCAACAATTAATGCAAACAAATAAGAAGGCTTTGGAAATGGATCGTGCCAAACTTTAAACACTCTATTATATTTTCCATTTTTATTTTTAATAACACCTTCTTCAATTAAATTACCATTACTAAGTATTGTTTTAAATTTATCAGTCACTTCTATTTTAACCGTGAATAAACTCAAACAATCAGGTCGATCTGGAAACCAAGTAATTTTTCTGAAACCTTCTGCTTCACATTGAGTGCATAACATATTATTGCTTTGATATAATCCTTCCAAGGAATTGTTAGCTGAAGGATATATTTTTACTTCAGTAAATATT
>CACIRZ010000017.1 GCA_902589185.1 uncultured SAR116 cluster alpha proteobacterium | reverse complement strand
AGAGGGCCAAATGGTGAGATATGGGATTTTTTTAATGATCTTCCATTTTTGTTAAAGTTAATTACTCAAATTTTAACTCCTGAACCTATTTTTATTATTCTAAATAGCTATGCGATTAGATCTAGTCACTTAGCTTTACATTTTGCATTAAATGAAACAATGAGAGAGTTTTCTGGTAAAGTTGAATCTGGCGAACTATCCATTATTGAAGATCAGGAAGATCCAAGACAAATAAACACAGCCATCTTTGCTAGATGGGAACAATAAATAATTTAATTAGGAATTTTCCTAATTGATTCATATAGAATAATTCCTGTAGACACTGCCAAGTTAAGACTGTCTGATTTACCTAGCATTGGTATTTTTATCAATTGATCACAATTATTGATAAATTCATCTGACAAACCATTTTGCTCATTACCCATTGCTAAAACAAAAGGTGTTTTCCAGTTAGCCTTGGTGTAATTGGAGGCTTTCTTTAATGAAGTTCCAATCAAACTAATATTTTTATCATACTTCCATTCTAAAAAGTGTTCAAGATTTGAGGCTATAATGTTTATATTAAAAATAGCTCCCATACTTGCCCTTACTGCTTCATAAGAAAAAGGGTCTGTGCATTCATTAATTAGAACGCAGTCACTTGCCCCCATACCATCCATAGTCCTTAGGATTGTTCCTAAATTACCAGGATCCCTTACATTTTCAAGAGCAACAATGCGTTTATTATTAATGGAATTAGGAAGACAATGCCATTTTTGTATAAAAACACCTAATACATTTTGAGGATTATCTTTATGTGACAATTTAGATAATATTTGAGAAGATACTGCTATTGTATCTGCACCTAATGAAGTTGTTTTATTCACTAAATCATGTATGGCTAAGTTATCTTTATTGTCTTTATTAAATAGTAAATATTTGATGTCCCAACTATTCTCTAAAGCTTCTTTGCAAATTCGAACACCTTCAGCGACGAAAAGGTTCAAATCTTTTCTATATTTACGATGATATAAACTATTTATTAATTTAACTTTATTATTAGTTAAGCTAGAAATTTCATATTGTTTTCCAGAAACAACCAAATTGTATTTCCTATGTTAATTTCTCTTTAGCCGAATTTTTAATGGAAGACACAAGAGAAGAAAGACCATTTTTTCTTGTAGGGGATAAATGATCATTCAATCCAATTTTTTCAAGAAAATTTATGTTTATGTCCAGAATTTCTTGAGGTTTCTTACCTGAAAAAACTTTTAACATTAGAGCAATAAGCCCCTGAACTATGGCTGCGTCACTGTTCGCTATAAAAGTAATAGTTCCATCTTTATTATAATATTTATAAAAATATACTAAAGATTGGCAGCCTTTCATTTTATTTTCTTCAGTTTTAAGCGCCTCATCCATCTGAGGTACATTTCTTCCCATATCAATGAGATATTGATACTTATCTTCCCAAGAATCAAAAAAAGAAAAATCCTCAATTAATTCATTTATTTCATTACTAAAATTCATCTAAAAAACTCAATCGTTGACTTAAGTTATTAATTAAACCCAATTTTATAACAAATCAAGAACGTACGCTTTATTTGTTTTTAAACTATTAACCAACTATAATATTGTAATTATATTTTATATAGAATAATTTATACTAATCAGGAGATTGGGATGTTGTCACTCCGTAACAAGAGAGAAAGTTTTACATTACTTAATACTCCTGTAGTTTTTTTTATCTTAATAACCATAACTATTTTAAGGATATATTCTTTATATATATCTCCAATAGAATTGTCTGTTGACGAAGCACAATATTGGCATTGGTCAAGGAATATAGACTTTGGCTATTTTACTAAACCACCATTAATTGCATGGCTGATTGGATTTTCGACTTTTATTTTTGGAAATGAAGAATGGGCAGTAAGACTTTTTGCACCCATTACACATTTATTTATTTCTTTAGTTTTATGGGGAATCGCGAAATATGTATTTGGAGCAAACTCTGGAAAAATTGCAGCTTTAATTTGGATATTCACACCAGCAGCTTCATTAGGTGGATTTATAATTTCAACTGATACTCCACTATTATTATTTTGGTCTTTGTCTTTGTTGTTTTTATTAATTTCATTAAGACAAAATTCTAGCTTTACATCTTTATTTGTAGGTATTTTTCTTGGCTTCGCATTCTTATCTAAATATGCAGCTTTATATTTTTTGATTTTCTTCATTATTTGGTGGCTAATTTACGATCGAAGTGCATTTTTAAGTATTAAAAATATATTAATCATATTGTTTACAAGCTTTTTGATAGCAAGCACAAATTTATATTGGAATTATTTAAATGATTATGCAACGATAAATCATACTATTTCAAACGCAAATCTCTCAGTAATTACTCTCAACTATAATAATGTGATTAATTTTTTATCATCTCAATTTTTAGTTTTTGGGCCATTATTATTTTTATTATATCTTTTAGTAATAATAAATAGCTTATTTAAAGACCGGGAAATAAGCCTATTAGCTATGATTTCTTTTCCTATAATTATTCTAATTACAGTTCAAAGTTTTTTAAAAATTGCAAATGCTAATTGGGCAGTTACCGCTTATATAGGTGCAACCTTAGTTATAAGTTACTATGTAATCATGACACGAAGTACTGTCTTTAAAATAATTTTTTATTTGGGACTTTTTTTAAATATTGCCATCTCAGCATATATATTAACGATTACAATCAATGGAAGTTTTTACCCATTAAATTTAAAATCTAATCCACTAAGAAAAAATTTAGGATTTGAAAACCTAGCTTCAAAAATACATGAAACATTTAGGGAGGAAAAAGTATCAAAAATAATTTTTGAAAAGAGAGGAGATATCTCAAGATTTAATTATTATCTAAATAAACACAATAATAATATGAAAGATAAAATTTTTATAAAAACAGATAGCTTAGTTCCTGGTAACTTCTATGAATTGAATTTTAATTATGATCTAACAAATAAAACAGTTGGCGAAACAATATTAATTGTAAAAAATTTTCCTGATATATCAGAGACCGACTTCAACCTTAATGAAATTAAATTTATTAAAAGTATCAGCACAAAGACTGTTCAAAATTTAAAAAGGACTTATTATCTGTATATCGGGGAAACAAGATAAATTTTTAAGTTTTATTAAATTTTTCAAAAACGCTTAAGGTCTCAGAACTGACATGATGCTCTAAACCTTCAGCATCATTTTTAGCAACTTCTTCATTTACTCCAATTTTTATTAAAAAGTTGTAAACAATTTCATGTCTTTTTTTGCAATAATCTGCCAACAGCTTTCCTTTATCAGTTAGAAAAATAGATCTATAAGGTCTGCTTTCTACTAAACCTTCTCTAACCAAACGTCTAATAATACTATTAACCGTTGGACCAGTTACTCCAAAGTGCTTTGCTAAATCGACGGCTCTTGCTTCCCCTGTCTCTCTAATCAAATCTGCTATCATTTCAGTATAATCTTCAGCAGTTTCTGTGTTTCTAGCATTTCTAACTTGAGCAAACCTATCAGAGTTAATTTCAATTTCATTAATCATAAACAAAACTCCTAAAGTTAGCCTAAGCTAATATAATTTTAAAAAGTTTACAAATTTTTAATTCATTTGTCTTTGTATTGAATTTAGATTAAAAAACTTATTTAGAATTTCAAAATAAGGTATCGTTATGAATAATGAACAAAAAACTAAAGTAGAATCCATTGTTTTTAATAAACTTATAGAGCATCTTCAGAACAGAACCGATGTGCAAAATATTGATCTTATGAATTTAAGTGGTTTTTGTAGAAATTGCTTGTCAAGGTGGTATTCAGAGGCAGCTGAAGAAAATGGTTTAAAAATAGACAAAGACCATGCTAGAGAAATAGTATATGGTATGCCACATTCAGTCTGGAAAGAAAAATACCAAACTGATGCAGATGATGATCAGAAAAATAAATTTGAAAATTCTATTATAAAAGATCACTAACATGGAAGAAAACGTAAAAAAAAATCGAGAATTAATTCAAAAACAGGATGATAAACTTAAGAGTTTTATAGAGAGACTTGAAAGGCTGTCAGAGGAAAAAAATAATATAAATTTTGATATTAAAGAAGTGTTTTCTGAGGCTAAATCAATGGGTTATGATGCAACAATAATGAGAAAAATATTAGCCTTGCGGAAAATGGATGTTGACGAGAGACTTGAACAAGAAACATTGTTAAAAACTTACAAAAATGCACTAGGTATTCATTAATAGATGGTCGATCATTTTGGTGACAGACTTGTAGAACAAATAAGAAAGATTAAATCTTTTTTATGTCTTGGCATTGATCCTCATCTAGATTTAATTCCAAAAATATTTAATGAAGATACAACGATTAATAATATTAAAATTGTTGAAAAATTTTGTTTTTCTTTGCTAGAGGCGGTCATTGGAAAAGTTCCAGCTATAAAACCACAGATTGCATTATTTGAACAATTAGGACCAGAAGGTATGATTTTATTATCATCTTTGTGTAGATATGCGCACTCCAAAGGCTTTCTGATAATAATGGATGCAAAAAGAGGTGATATAGGCAGTACTAGTAAAGCATATGCAAATGCTTATCTAGGTAAAAATGCTCCATTCCCCAGTGATGCACTTACTGTGAACCCTTGGTTAGGGCTTGATAGTCTAGAACCCTTTTTTAGTAAAGCGCATGAGACTGGATCAGGTTTATTTATTTTAGTCCATACTAGCAACAAAGGCTCACAAGATATTCAAGAGATTCTAATAAATAAAGATTTAAAATGTTATGAACACTTAGCCAATATACTAAAACCAATCATTGAAAAAAACAATGGTCAATCAGGATTATCTTCTATTGGCATTGTCTCTGGAGCCACTTATAAAGAACAAGCCATATCTTTAAGAAAAAAATTACCAAGCGCACCATTTTTAGTTCCAGGATATGGAGCCCAAGGAGCATCTGCTTCAGAAGCCTGCGCCCCACTAATGACAGACCATATTTATAGTAGTCTCAAAAATTTTGGATTGATAAATGCGTCGAGAAGCGTTTTATTCCCAAAAAACTCATACTCAGTTAAAAATATTGAAGAATGGCAGGATATAGTATTAACAGAATTGGAAAAAACTAATCATATACTTATTAACACACAAACTTAAGAAAGTTTAATTTATGACAGAACCAAATCAGCTTGATGCACTGGGTAATAAAAGTAAAATTCCGAATTATCCTGACAAAAATATTCTTGAAAAAGTTAATAATCCAAAAAAAGATTTAGATTATTCTATTAGGTTAACCTGTCCAGAGTTTACCTCCATATGTCCAGTAACCTCTCAACCAGACTTTGCCTATATAATTTTAGATTATGTTCCAAATAAGTTTATAGTAGAAAGCAAATCATTTAAACTATATCTCTTAGGTTACAGAAATCATGGAGCATTTCATGAGGATTGTACAATATCACTTGCTCAAGATATAATTGATCTTTTATCGCCTAAATGGTTGAGAATAGCAGGTTATTGGTATCCAAGAGGTGGTATTCCAATAGATATTTTTTGGCAAACTAGCAAAAAACCAGAGCACCTGTTTTTACCTGATCATGATGTTCCAAATTATAGAGGTAGAGGTTAGAAAAATTAATTTCATGTTAGATAAGAAAATATTAAATAATTTGTGAGGACCTAAATTGTTATCAAAAAAAACTGACTGGCAATTAATCGTATTAGTTTGTTCATTGATCATTATTATGATTATGGGAGTACGTCAATCTTTAGGTCTCTTTTTAGAACCTATTAGCCAGTTCATGAAAGGTGGGAAAGAGTTTTTTTCTTTTGCAATAGGTTTTCAAGCAATCATATGGGGTGTTGTAACATTTGGTTTAGGTATATTAATTGATAAATTTGGACCACAAAAAGTTTTGGCTTTTGGAATTATTTGTTTTTCATCTGGAATTTTTTTAATGAGTAACCCCAACAATCAACTAACTTTATTTTCAGCCACTTCATTAATGGGATTTGGACTAGGTGGCGCTGGAATGGCTACAATGGTTAGTATTGCAGGTAAGGCTGCTCCTCCAAATAAAAGATCTTTTGCAATGGGATTAATTGCAGCTGCTGCATCTTTTGGCCAATTTGCAATTGTTGTCCCTACAATGTGGATGAACAAAACATTTGGATGGGAAACTAGCTTAATAGTTTTGTCTATAATAACCATTTCAATGTTAATATTGTTGCCTTTGTTAAGTAATACAAATGAAATGGTTAATAAAGAGGACAGCTTTGGAAATGAATTACAAAACACCATATTATTCTCCTTAAAAGAGCGTAATTACATTTTATTGATAATGGGATTTTTTGTATGTGGTTTTCACGTAACATTTATAGGATTACACCTGCCAGCTGATTTAATGTTTAAAGGTATTTCAGTTGAAGTTGCCGGTTGGTCCCTTGCAATAATTGGTGTTACTAACATTCTAGGCACGCTTGGATTTGGATGGTTAGGAACAAAAGTAAAAAAACCTATGCCTTTAGCCTTAATATATTTAATGAGGTCAATTACTATAACTATATTTGTTTTATCTCCACCATCTGCAACTGTAGCTATTTTATTTGGTGCTGTTATTGGTATTTTATGGTTGGCAACGGTGCCTATGACAAACGCCATAATATTATCGTTTATTGGACCAAAATATTTGGCAACACTATCTGGTATTTGCTTTATTTGCCATCAAGTGGGTGCCGTCTTAGGGGCTTGGCTTGGTGGCCGATTCTTTGATTTGTATGGAAGTTATGAAAATATGTGGTGGCTAAGTGTTGCTCTTGGTATAATTGCATTTTTATTAACAATTACTGTAAAAGAAGAACCATTTTTAGTTAATTCAGAAGTTAAGCAAACTGGTTAATCATATAACTCTTTTATATTTTTATATTCTTCTAAACATTCGGGATTAGCCATTGCAGTAATATTATTTATTGGTTTATTATGAATTAAATCTCTAACTGCAAGTTCTGCTATCTTACCTGACTTTGTTCTTGGAATGTCCTTAACAGAAATTATCTTTGTTGGAACATGTCTAGGAGAAGCACCTGTTCTAATTTTAGTCTTAATTTTATCCATTAATTCTTCTGTCAAATTAGAATTTTCATTAAGCCTAACAAAAAGTACAACCCTTGTGTCACCTTTCCAAATTTGACCTACAACCAAACCCTCCAGAACTTCTTCAATTTGTTCAACTTGCCTATAAATTTCAGCTGTTCCTATACGAACTCCACCTGGATTTAGAGTGGCATCTGATCTGCCAAAAATTATAAAACCATTATTTTCGGTTTTTAAGACATAATCACCATGACACCACACATTTTCATATTTGCTAAAGTAAGTGTTGTGATATTTTTCATTATTATTGTCATTCCAAAAGAACAATGGCATGCTTGGGAAACTTTTAATGCAAACTAACTCCCCTTTTTCATTTTTAAGGGAGTTTGCATTTTCGTCATATACATGTACATCCATTCCTAAAATTGGACCTTGTATTTCTCCTCTTCTAACCACTGACATTGGATTACCACCTATAAAGCATCCAACTATATCTGTTCCTCCAGAAAGGCTTGCAACAGAAACATCTTTTTTAATGCTGGCATAAATGTAGTCAAAACTCTCATGGATTAATGGGGAGCCAGTTGAGCCTATTGTCTCCAAATTTTCTAATTTAAATTTATCAATCACATTGATATTTTCTTTACTTAATGCATCTATATATTTTGCTGATACACCCATAAAATTTATTTTTTCACTATCTACAAAATTCCATAGAACTTCTGAATTTGGGTAAAAAGGTGACCCATCATACAAATAAATTGTAGACTTTAATAACAAACCTGACACAAGCCAATTCCACATCATCCATCCACAAGTTGTAAAATAGAATACTCTACTTTCTTTTTGTGCATTTGAATGTAATCCCATCTCAACTAAATGTTTTAAAAGAATCCCACCATTAGAATGAACTATACATTTTGGTTTTCCCGTAGTGCCACTAGAAAACATTATGTATAAAGGATCACTCAAACTAAGTGGTTCGAAGGAAATTTTATTTGTTGAGTATTGATTTTGAATGAAATCATAATCTACAAATTTATCATTTTCATGATCAACTTTAATTCCTAAAAGAGGTGCCACCAAGATTTTTTCTAAAGAAGGTAAAGCGTTAACCACGTCAATAACTTTGTCATTGATGTCAATTTCTTTACCATTATACCAATAACCATCTGTAGTAAGTAAAATTTTAGGTTTTATTTGACCAAATCTGTCTAAAACTCCATCTACACCAAAATCTGGAGAAGCAGAGGAAAAAATTGCTCCTATTGAAGAAGTTGCCAACATCATTATTACAGTTTCGGGCATATTTGGCATATAAGCAGCAACTCTATCTCCTTTAACAACACCTTGTTTTTTCATAAAATTTGCTAATGAGGCCACTTGTATCTTTAATTCTTGCCAGGATACTTCTTTTCTAATTTTGTCTTCAGATTTAAATACAATGGCTGGTCCTGAGACATTTCCTGAGAGCATATTTTCAGCATAATTAACCTTGCCGTTTGGGAAAAACTTACTTCCAGGCATTTGATTTATTGGTTCGATATATGGCTTAGCACCTTTTGAACCTATAATTTCAAAAAAATCCCAAACAGATGACCAAAATTCAGCCTTGTTTTCAATTGACCAAGTATGCAAATCATTAAAATATTTAAAATTTATATTATTTTTTTTATTAATAATTTTTATAAATTCATACATCTGAGAAGATTTAATTCTTTCATCAGATGGGGACCATAAAACGGGATTGGAAACTATATCTTTTTTCATAATCGATGCAATAAAATTAAGTATAGTTTTTAGAACAACTTTCAGCAAAAAGTGCCATCTCATAATCTAATTCAGTAATTCCACCTTTGTCGTGGGTAGTCAGGGTTATTACTACTTTATTATAAACATTTTCCCATTCAGGATGATGATTCATTTGTTCGGCTTTCATAGCTATAGAAGTCATAAAAGAAAAAGCTTGTTTAAAATCAGAAAATTTAAAGTTTTTTGTGTATGCTTCTCTTCCATCGTCTGTTTTTATCCAACCGTCAATATTTTCAAAATTTTTGTTTAAATTTTTACATTCCATTACCAAAATCCTTTCTATTAATTATCGTTCTTAGGGGTTTCATATTAGATGCATAAGCTAATAGTAAGTTCAAAACATAATCAATCCTGTTATCTAACCAATCTGGAATGTTCTTGCCATGAGAACCAGGATTAAACTCTTCAACATTTCTAATGATGATATTTTCTGGTATCCACATGATATGAGTGTTTTTATATGAGGATGATCTTAATTCAGCAATTGGATATGCTCCACCATTTCCACTACTAACTGATACAATTAATCCTGGTTTGTGCGAAATTTCACCATTCCCACATAATAAAAAAATATTTTTAGAAGCTGGAGTAGCCATACCTCCGTATTCTGGAACAACTAAAATAAAACCATCTGATGCTTTTAAATTTTTTGAAATTGAATTCCAAGTCTCACCCCACACACCTTTTCCATTTTTTTTTTCAGGTGACCAAAGTGGCAATGATGATTTAGCTAAATCTAAAGAGAAAATATCTAAATCTTTATTGAGATTTAATAAGTTAATTTTAATTAACTCAGATATTTTTTTTGATTGAGAATTTATTCTATGGCTTGAAGAAATAATTGAAATTTTCATGGCAAATTTACCGAAAGTTATTATTATGATTGAGAATTATTTCTAACATATTAAATTTTATTTTTAAAGATTAGATCAAAACATTGGAAAAAATAGAAATTATCAAACCAGATGACTGGCATGTCCATTTTAGAGATAACAAAATTTTAGAAGCTGTTGTACCAGAAACTACAAGACATTTTGCTCGTTCAATAGTCATGCCGAATCTAATTCCACCAATAATTAGTGGGAAAGATGCAGTGCGATATAAGAAAAGAATAGAAAAAGCAATTCCAAAAGGGAAAAATTTTATACCATTCATGACAGTATATCTAACCGAAAATACTGATAAAAATGAACTTAAAGAGTCATATAAAAATGGATTAGTTTTTGCTGTAAAACTTTATCCAGCTGGAGCAACTACCAACTCAGACTCAGGTGTAAAAGATTTAAGGAAAGTTATGCCCACACTTGAAACAATGGCAGAATTAGGTATTCCACTACTTATTCATGGAGAAGTTACTGACAAAGAGATTGACATATTTGATAGAGAAAAAGTTTTTATTGAACAAAAGCTTGATTTCATATGTAAAAAAATACCAGACCTAAAAATAACTCTTGAACACATTACTACAAAAGATGCAACTTTGTATGTAAATGAAGGAAATAATAACCTTGTGGCTTCAATTACTCCTCATCACTTAGCCTTGAATAGAAATGCCATTTTAGTTGGTGGGATAAAGCCTCATAACTATTGCCTACCTATATTAAAAAGAGAACCTCATAGAATAGCTCTATTAGATACTGCAGTAAGTGGGAACCCCAAATTTTTCTTAGGCACTGATACAGCTCCTCATATGACTGAAGATAAAGAAAGCGCCTGTGGATGTGCAGGTGTTTTTAATGCAACTTACTGTTTATCCATCCTAGCTCAATTATTTGATAATAAAAATTCTTTACATAATTTAGAAAAATTTGTTAGTAGGAATGGTGCTAATCATTATAATTTAAAAACAAACGATGAAAAAATCTCATTGGTTAAATTAAACCAAGAATTATCATTCAAAAAATATCTTGAAGTTGGTGAAAAAAAAATCAAAATCTTCAAACCTGATTTTCCAGTTTATTGGATGGTTTCTAACTGAATTTTCTAATTCAATAGTTAAAATATAAATAATTTTTTTTAAATAAAAGAATAATTAAATCCAATGTTGATATTTAGACTTTTACATATTCTACTTTTTCTGTTTGTTGGAGTAGTAATTTACGATTTCCTCCCATTACCTCTAAAAGAGCCCAAATACGTTTTTTGTCTTCTATACTTTCAATTCTTGCAAAAAGATCTACAAATGGTCCACTATAGAATTTTATAATATCTCCTTTTTGAAGACTTTTCATAGATGACAGTTCATTACTAAAGTTGTACTTAGCTTTTAATGCAACAATTAAATCATGCGAAATTTCAGATGGCTTTTTATTAACAGCTAAAACTTTTGAAACGCCGTAAGTATAGTTTATTTTACTCCAATTGAAATCTTTTGAATTTACCCCTACAAACATATATCCAGGGAATACTAATAGATATTTATTTATAAAGTTTTTTTTTTGTCTTATTGTTTTTTGCATCTTAGGAAGAAAAATTTCAAAACCTTGTCTTTGAAGATTACGAGTTGCCAAATCATACGAATTTGGTTTAATTTGTGCAACTAACCATTTTTTTGATAAATTCTGATTCATTACAATTTAATTACTTTTAAGGACGTGTTGTTGATTTTAAACATAATGAAAAAAAAATTATTTGCAAGACACTAAAATTTAGGAAGAGATACATTCACATTTATTTAACTTGTTTAAAAAAAAGACACTTTTTACTATTTTGTTTTAATAATAAAAAAATTCTTTAGATCATAATATATTAAAATGTCTTCTACCTTTTTTTAAATTAATATTAAATTATTCTAATAAATCAGCATTTTTAATTTACAAAGTTTTATTTTATTTTTTGTAAATATTAGGAATTATAAACTTTAACTCAAAAATTATTATCTATGAAATACATTTTCATTCAAAGTGTAGTGATTTTAGGATCCATAAATTTCAACATCAGGTCAAATCTAATATATTTCTTGGTTACATTAAGGCTGATATATCTAAAATTTCATTTTTTGAAACTTCTTTCAAATTTAATAATAGACTAATGAAGAGGAGTAAGTAATATTGAATTTCAGTTTGTTGTAAAATAATAGTTTTGAAATTCTATAATTTTAGTGTCTTAATTTCTTGGATTTTTATGTCTTTAAATTTTAGAAAATCAATTTTAGAAGTTAATAAGTTAACTTTATTAATTGGAATCATTGCTTTACTAATAATGTTTCCATTATGGTTTACTTTGAATGGTGTCCTTATTTGGGACGAAAATGTGATGTATCAAAGATATGAGGCACTTTATCAAACAATCGTGAAATATAATCAATGGCCAGGGCTAAACCCTTGGGCTGCTGGGGGACAACCACTAGCAGGTTATCCAAATATATTTATATTTTCTATAAAAAGCATATTAGTTTTACTATTTGGCACTCAATTAGGCATCGGAATTTCAATAATATTATATATTTTGATTGGATATTTATCTTCTTGTTTACTGGCATCACTATTTTGGAAAAATGAGGTTATAAAAAATATTTTTGCAATTTTAATTGTGTTTAATCTGCCCTTATTTTTTCATTTAAGTGCTGGGCATATTGTATTTTATACCTACTATTTATGTCCCTTAATGTTGTATTATTTTTTTAGACGTTCTGATGATTACTGGTCTGGATTAAAAGGAGGTATGGTTTTCAGTCTAGCATTCCTAGATACGCCAATTTATGTTCTTCAATATTTTACTATCATAATGGCAATGGTGTTTTTCTGGTTTTTCATGAAAGCTGATGTTTTTGATAGAAAAATACTCTACAGGTGGTTTATTTTATTTACACTTGTTGTATTAACAATTACTTCATATCAAGTTGTTGCTATTTATCAGGTTACAAGTCAATTTCCTCGAATATCAAACTTATATTTCCACTATTCATGGTTTGATGTAATTAGGTCCTATTTTTATCCGTTTACTGAAATTGAGAAAGCTTTTAGCACTCCTTCAGGTGTGCCCGGAATGTCTTGTGTCAGATCCACGCATGAAGTGGCATCATATATCGGCGTTATTGGATTTGCACTAGTTATCTATAGTTTTAAAAACGGAATTAGGTGGTGGCATACTGTAATTCTACTATTGTTTCTTGCTGGACTTGGTAATGAAAGTGCTTATTTCCCAATGTACTGGCTACAAAAAATACCATCATTTTCATCACATCTCTGCTTTTCAAGAGTAAGAATGATAACCCACTTGTTTTTACCTTTTGCAATTACTGGAGGATTATGGATATTGTGGACGAAATTCAAATTAAAAAAGAATGGCAGAGTTATTGTTATATCCCTTGGTACACTATTGATTTTAGAAAGATTGATTGTAGGGTTTATGATAATTAAAGATATGCGTATCAAAAGAGAGAATGCTGACCCATATTGGCGGAGTCATTATGAGTATGTTGGAAAAAATAATCGCTTTATAAATCTAGATGTCATTCCTCCATTTGAAGGAACACAACTAAATATTGGTAATAAAAGCGGTGGTGGCGACTCTCATTTACCCACGAATAACAAAGATACTGTCGGATATGCAGGTCCAATAGGCAAAGACGAAGAGGGCTATGTTGCTGAATTTCATCAGAATAGCAAAGGTGTAGAGCCAGATTATTGGAGCCCTAATAAGATTATTTTCTCAGGTTTAGATCCAAATGCTCCACTAATTTTAAACATAAACCCTAGTAGTGCTTGGCGCAGTAACGGTATTCAACTATTTCCAAATTATAAAATTGTTGAGGTGAATAAATCATTTTCAGTCATGCCAAATAAAGAAGGCAGGGTCCTTCTGTCGTATGAATTCCCCAACAGGAAGCTTGGTCTGGTATTAACAATCCTATTTTTAATGATAACAATTGTTATTGTAGCTTATTTTAAAAAAAATGATTTGAAATTAAAAAATAATGTCTAAATTTAAAAAAAATAACTCCGGTTATACACTAATAATTAGACAATCAGAACCATTATGGATTGATGATAATGATACACGTTTATGGCGTGCTTCGTTAATACATAAATACTGTCAGAATCTCAATTATAATTCAGTTTTTCTTACATCAACATTCAGTCATTATAATAGAAAACAGAGATTTTTAAAAACAACTTGGCTAAGCAAAAATGAAAACAACTCATTCGTTTTTATTAAAACTCCTGGATATAAACGTAACATATCTATATCAAGATTTATTGATCATTTGGTTTTTGGTTTCAAAGCTGGAGTCTTTATAATCAAAGAACGAAAAAACATAAATACAATATTTACATCACATCCCACAGTTGATGGCGCATTTATAGCTACTATATTGGGTCGATTTTTTTGCATTAAAGTTATTGTAGATGTGCGAGATCTATGGCCAGATTTATTCTATGATATTTTGGGCAAGAGTTTAATAAAAAGAGCAATATTGAAGTTGGCTTTATTACCATATAATTTAATGACAATACTTACATTTAGTCTTGTTCAAAATGTATCAGCGCCAACACAAACATATCTTGAATGGGCAAATTGTAAATCTCTAACTAAAAAGAAAAAAAATCTAATAAAATTACCTTTTTGCTATCCAACTAGTTATAGAAATAGTTTAAATATTCAACCCAAATTTTTGAAAGGTTATAAGGGCTATAAAGTATGTGTTTTTATTGGAACATTAAATGGAAATATGTTTGATTTTGATCCCATTACCACTGCTGTGAAAAAATATAATAAACAAGTTGTTTTTGTAATTGCTGGGGAAGGAAATGGAAAAAGCGCGCTACAAAAACATTTTCACAATGAAAAAAATGTATTATTTCCAGGGTGGCTTTCAAAAGAAGAAATTTTAAATTTAATGAACTTTAGTGATTTTGCCTTAGCACCTTATATTCCGATTGACAATTTTAAAATGCATATCCCTAATAAAATTATAGAGTACCTTTATGGAGGTTTACCTATTATTTATAGTGTTAAAGGAGAAATGGATCTTCTGTTAAAAAATTGTGGATTTCGATATGACAAGAATGCTAGAAAAGGAAGCAATTTATGTTTCGAAAATGTGGTTGATAAAATTTTGTCTAACAATAAACTTTTAGAACTTTTATCGAACAATGCAAAACAACTCTTTAAGAATGAATTTAGAGCGGATATAGTGTACAAAAACTTCATCACTACTTTTTTTTAAATCTTAGATATTATCAGTAAAAGTTATTAATAATATTTAAGACAATTTGATTTAAAACCCGGAAATCTATATAGGATAAAAATGAAACGAATAATTGATGTATTGCTATGTTTGTCGACCATTGTGCTTCTAGCAGCTCCTATGATATTTATTTTTATTGCTGTTTTTTTGTCATCCAAAGGTCCAGCTTTGTATTGGTCTGAAAGAGTTGGAAAAAATAATAAATTATTTAAAATGCCTAAGTTTAGATCAATGTTGACAACAACTCCTGCTGTGGCAACCCACTTAATGGATAATCCCGATGCATATTTATCTTCAATTGGAGGTTTTTTAAGACGTACAAGTTTGGATGAGCTTCCACAGTTATTTTCTGTATTAAAAGGTGATATGAGCTTTGTTGGGCCTCGACCTGCACTTTTTAATCAAAATGATTTGATTGTTTTACGCACAGAGAATGGAGTTGATAAATTATTGCCTGGAATTACTGGTTGGGCACAAATTAATGGCAGAGATGAGTTATCAATTTCTGAAAAGGTAGCACTAGATATAGAGTATTTAAATCAACAATCCCTTTGGTTTGATATAAAGATATTATGGATAACTTTATTCAAGGTTTTTAAACAGGATGGGGTGCGTCGTCATTGACATTGGTTAGGGTATTAAAATAAATAACTACCAGCATTTGATTTCAAGAACCTTTTTTATCTTTTTATTTTGGTAGTACCGATATAATATCTTTTTTAGAATCTGCCTTCTTGCAACGAACCACCAATGAACTTCTTCATTGTGATACATTTTATCATAAGATTCTCGCTCCATTATAGTCTCAAAGATAATATGATTATCCCAAAAAAAATAAACATAATACCGAATATTTTTTGAAAATTTACGACTTCTCCAAAAATAATAATTGATGAAATTGTAACAAATACTAAGCTAAGAGACGTAAAAGGATAAGCATAGCTTAATTCAAATTTTGTCAATGCTATCATCCAACTAAGGCCCGCAATAAATATAAAAACTAAAGCCAACACTATCAACGGATTTATTAGCATAAAAAATATCAATACAATTTTGTCTTGGTATGTGGAAACGTCACTATAGTTAAAATCTGACATCTTCCACTTAATGATTAATTGAGACAATACCGTTAATAATATTGTTAAAAATATATAAGAATGATTTAATATAAACTTCATTTTATTTTGACAATTTATTTTTATTTATTTCATCTATAACGTAGTTTGGTCTATCTCTAACCTCATCAAGTATTCTTAATAAATATTCTCCAAGAATTCCTAAAGAAAATAATATCAATCCTCCAAGCATCAAAACCGTCATTATGATTGTTGTCCACCCATCTGGTGCTTCTTCATGACCCATGATCCACATGAGCAATATATATAAGGAATAAATGAAAGCAAGAATAGATGTTGAAATAGCACTTATCGAAATAATTCTAATTGGTAAATATGTGAAACCTATAATAGTATCAATAGTAAGCCTTACTTTTTTAAAAAAAGTCCAAGCTGATTTGCCGTTTATTCTTTTTTGTCTTGTGTAATATATTATTTTGGGCTTAAAACCTAGCCAAAATATAAGTGGGAATATATTTGTATTCTTTTCACGTATATTGTTGATTTCTTTCGCAACCTGCTTATCAAACATGCAATAATCAAATCCACCAGTTGGAAACTCTTTCATGCTATATCTTTTAATCAATCCCCAATAAAACTTAGACATCAAACTTTGTAAAAATCCTTCATCTCTTGATTTTCTAGCTGCAATCACGAGTTTACAGTCACCTTCTAACAAAGGGGCCATTTTCAAAAGATATTCTGGTGGATCTTGTAAATCTGCAGAAATAATGCCTATATACTTTCCCGTTGCATACTTCATCCCTGCCTGAATTGCAGGGATTTGACCAAAGTTTCTTGTTAACTTTAATATGATTATATCTTGAATATGTAGCTGTTTTCTTAATAATGAATATGATTTGTCAGTCGATCCATCTTCGACTAAAATAATTTCTAATTTATAATTTAATTGATTGAATTTAGTTTTTAAATTAACTAGAGACTCAATACAACTGTTGATGTTTAATTCATTTTGATAGACAGGTACTATTATAGAAATTTTCTTCAAAGTAAATCACTAGGTACTAATTCTGCCATCATGTCAGAATAATTAACGCCATGTTCATCTGGCCATTTAGTGTTCACCCAATCAGGACAATTACCACAAAAACCATGACAAGAATAATTATTATCTAAATGGGCTTTTCTAAGATCTTTCATAAAGTCGCTTTGCCAAGCCTCTTTAATTGTTGTATCTTTGAATTTTACAAAATGAGATTCTCCAGTCCAAGCTGCAGGACAAAAGCCTAAATCACCTTCAGGAGTAAGTACTAATCTTTCCCATGGATATAAACAAGGCTTCCTATCGATATCAGTAAGAGCAAGGTCCATTCTTTCTTTTATAATAGTTTTTGCCCCAGCAGCTGAATGAAGCTTTCTTATTACAACAAAGTCGGCACCTGCTTCTTCCCAAAAATTTTTAAAAAGATCAGTTTCATTAATATTTAATGGTTGCTCAACATAACTCACAACTAATTTCGCCTTATATTTTTCTTTCTTAATTAAATTGATAAGACCGATAACATTTTGACGATTCTTTTTTAAATCACCCTTAATTCTTATTTTTTTATACGTTTCATTATAGTATGCATCTAGGCTTATATCAAAAATATTTACGCCTGCGTCTAACAAAGTTTTAGCCTTTTTTTCTGTTAGCAATGATCCATTTGTTGTTACATTAATTTTTGTATTCGCGTACTTGCCAGCATATTCTATTATTTCATTAAATCTCGGATGTAATAGTGGTTCTCCGTTTGCTGTGTATCTTATATATTGGCACACATCACGTCCATCACTTGCAACTTCATCAATGAGTTTTTTATGTAAACTTATATCCAAATGTGCACCGCTAAAAGCACCTGACTTTTTAAAGGTGGAATGAGGGCAATGTATACACGCTAGATCACAAAATTGCGTCAAATCTACAATTATCTGAGATGGAAATTCACTGCTTAAATGTTTTTGAAATCCGTAATTTATTTTATTCATAACTTTCCTTAAAGCTTGTCATAAATTTTTTTGCACTTGGACCTTCATTAAAAATTAAATCCAAGATAGTAACTTGATGTGAAAAAGGCTCGTGTAATTGTTGGTAAATTTTGTAATTGTTATAATCCATCCATTCAACGTTAATATTTGATTTTTTCGCGAAATCTTCATCAAAATAATCTTTAGCCGATGGCCCACTAATATAAGTATCTGCGTTACAGCCTTTACATATACTTATAAGCTTTCCAGTTTTATTGCCAGTTAAGTCAAAATCACTAGACCAGCGTATATCTGTTTTAATATCAAGAATATTCATTATAGCTTTTATAAATTTATGGTTTACTTCACTTAAGTAAGTATCATTACAATTCATATAAATATTTTCAAAAATATCTCTGTAATCTTCAAAGTAATTTGATTTTGAATAGTTTTGTTTAATTCTTGTCCAGTGTTTTTTACTCCAATTTGAGTCAGCTATTTTCGTTTCTCTAATTTTTTGTAAATACCTTCCCTTTACTATTACTGGAATTGTAAGCCATTGCAAGCCATTATATGTCTGTATTATATTTCTATTACGCCAGTCTCTTTTTGTATATTGCATATCGTCGTATAAAACAAGTATGTCTGCTTTATTAATTATATCAAAATATCCTTTCCATGGTATATAGTTTGATTGTAATATTGCAATTTTAATGGCCATAAAACTTCTTTATGTTAGACACTACTTTATATAAGTCACTGTCAGACATTTTCCCATGCAATGGCAATCTTAAAATCCTCTCACTTTCTTTTGTTGTATATTCATCCACATTATCAAATCTTCCAAATTTTTTACCAGCTTGCGATGAATGTAAAGGCAAGTAATGAAAAGCAGAGTGGATATTATTATCTTTTAAAAATCTAATTAAATTAGTTCTTTCTATTAAATCTTTACACTTAATAAAAAATATATGAGCATTATGATTAGCTCCGGTAGTGATAACTGGTAGCTCAATTTTATTAGTTAATGTTTTCAATTCTTTGTAATACATCTTCCATAAAGAATGTCTTTTGTCTTGTAATTTTTTTAATTGTTCTAGTTGTGCTAAAAGCATTGCTGCATTCAGCTCACTTGGTAAATAGCTACTACCTAAATCTTTCCATTCGTATTTATCAATTTCGCCTCTAAAAAATTGATTTCTATTTGTACCCTTTTCTCTAATTATCTCCGCTCTTTGATGAAACTTTTTATTATTTACTATTAACAGCCCACCCTCACCCGAGGTAATATTTTTTGTATCATGAAAACTATAGGTGCCAAAATCACCAATAGTACCTAATATTTTACCTTTATACTTTGATGTTATTGCTTGAGCAGCATCCTCTATTACGAATAAGTTGTATTTTTTTGCTATTTTCATAATTTTATCCATGTCACAAGCAATGCCAGCATAATGAACAGGAACGATAACTTTTGTTTTACTGGTAATAGCATCTTCTATTTTATTTGCATCAATATTCATAGTTTCAGGTCGAATATCTACAAATACAATTGTTGCGCCTCTCAACACAAAAGCATTTGCGGTACTAGTAAATGTGTAAGAGGGCATAATAACTTCATCACCATTTTTAATATCAGCTAAAATTGCAGCCATTTCTAGAGCATGAGTACAAGATGTAGTTAAAAAAGCCTTGCTAATTCCTGTGTTTTTTTTAAACCAATTATGACATTGCTTTGTAAACGGTCCATCTCCTGAAAGCTTAATTTCTTTTAAAGCTTTTTCAATATATTTGGCTTCGTTGCCGATGAATGTGGGCTCGCTAAATCTAATTACGTTTGACATAGTTTATATTTCATATGATTAGTTCAAACAATGAGTAACTGAAGGGCATTTTTCTATAATGTCATTATTTTTATTTTTAATATATTTAGTGTTTAACTTATTGATAACTAAAGATACTGCTTCAAATACTGAATCTGGGTCAATTGATTTCATACAAATATTATTAGAGCAGTTCATATAATTATTACTCAAATAACACGGACCACAATTAACAGGATGATGAACTACATAACCATTTCGTGTAAACGGTGAACACTGATTTGGATCGGTTGGGCCAAATATAGACACAGTAGGCACACTTAAAGCTGCAGCTATATGGCCAGGACCAGAGTCTGTCCCCAAAACAAGTTTAGAATTTAATAGCACCTTCATAAGTTGAGATAAGGACATTTTGCCAGTTAAGTCCAATATGTTTTCAGAGCTCTTACATAGACTTAAAATTCTTTTTGAAGCGCTTATCTCTTGCGAACCTCCAACTAAAACAACATTTAATTTGAATTTTTGTATTATTTTGTCAATTATAGCACTGAACTTTGAGTTGTTAAAGTGCTTAAGACTTTCTAAAGATGCTGCACCATGATGAATTACTAAATATTCTCTGATTATCTTTTTATTAATATTTTTAGGAAGCTGGATATTGCTTATTTTAATGTGGTTTAATTTAGGTTCTTGCATATCACCTTTAATACCCATTAAATTCATTAACCGCCAGTTAGTAAAAATTCTATGTGCTCCCTTTATTGGCTGAAGTAATATATTGAAAGTTGACATTTTAGTCCAAAACTTAATCAATTTTTGATCTGGATAATCTGGTATTGAAGCACCCGAAAAGCGAGGAAATAATAATCTTTTAAAAACACTCACTTTTGCAATATTACTTCCACATCCGACAATAAAATAATCTGCTCGGAACGGCACTTTCAAAATTGCTTTGAGGATTTCAAAAAAATTGTTAACGGTAATTACGATGATTTTTTTGTCAAGATAAGAGAAATTTAAAATAGACTTAACATCCTTTTTACAAATATAGTAGATCTTAGCATTTGGATAACAATCAACTAACTGTGACAACGCTGATAAATCATGTATGCAATCTCCCAAGCCTCCTAAATGAAAATAAATTATTCTTTTAATACTCATTATTTCTAATTTGTCTCTTTGGGAATGAATTTATAATTTTAAATTTTGAAAGAAATAAAATGAAATAAACAATAATAATCGGTATGAAGGCATTTATTAACCCATATGATATTCCACCAACTGCAATGAAATAAGAAGCAATAGCTGGAATTGGCATATATAAAAACAAGGGCCATAATAAATTTCTTTTAAACACTTTGATTTTAACTTTCTTCCAAATAAATCCATAAAAAGCTCCAAACAAGAAAGCGTTCAAAAATGCACCAAGAAATCCTAAATCATAGTATCCTGAAAAAAGAAAAAATCTATTAAAATATGCGTTTGGTAGAGCTTTATGATCTTGCGGTAAATATATTTGTGTTACTTTATGAGATGGGTTAAAATTATATTTTTTATTTGGATGAATAATAGAAGGTATTGCTTTTTCAAATTCACTTATTGTCCAACTATTAATTTCACTATTAACCTTTCCGGTGAAGAAATACTCAAAATTACCAAAAAATTTATTTTCAGATTTGTTAACAAGAGCTGCAAAAGACTCAAATGCATAATCTCTATGCAAAAGTCTTCTAGCATCTGTTTTAAATCCTCCCAGCCCAAAAGCAGTTGCAATTATGATAAGTACTAAAATTAATGACAACCATCTCCTAAATTGTTTGACCTTAAAATGAGTAAACAAATAGTAAAAAAGAAAAGGAAGTATTGGGAACACGTATGAAGCTTTCGATTTCATTATAGTAGCTCCAATAAACACTAAAATTAGGCTAATAAATCCTAAGATTGGTTTTATTTTAAAAAGCATTAGTGGAATAATGACTATTGTCATTGCCAAAGGAAAGGTCCAAAATGTTCCAAAATCAGCATTCGGGATAATGTAATTTGGCACCCAAACTGTTGCAGAAGCTATAATTAAGAATATAGATAGTACAAGCTTATTCTTTTTAGTTGTTACGTTTGGAACGTTGTTAAATATTTGATATTCGTGAGAGCTTCTAATAATTGAATTGGTAAAGAGCCTAACTCCGAAATGAAAAAATGGAGCACTTAATATTACAATTATTAGAGGCATTATTAAATAATCACGATTAATAGACATTTCATAATCCGTTGTCCTAAGAATGCCAAAGGTCGTTCCACCCATCCAAGAAAACCAAGTTTGTATCATTGTATTTAAAACAAAATAGGAGATCCAAAACGGAGTAATAAATTGGGGATGAAGACTATTAAAACGACCACTTTTTAGGGAAATAAGGAATGGACCTAACCAAAATACCAAAACCAAAAAGCTAAGAATAATCTCTAAATTAACTAAAGTCATATTTCTGTAATTATTTTTTCCATTAGAGCACTCCAAGAATAACCAGATTCAACAACCCGCTTGTAGCCATTGAATGCGATTTCTTTTCTCTTACCATCATCTACTAAATATTGATTTATTTTACGAAGCATTTCACTATTTGTTGAAAAGTATTCAGCTTCTAAGCCTTCAATTAATAGTTTTTGATGCATTGAACTTCTTTCTGCCAACAAGAAGCCTTTACAAGCAGGTATTTCAAAAGTTCTAGTTGTAAAAGTATCCTTAACCTCGTTATTAAGAAATCCTAGGATAATTTTTGTGCCTGCTATAACTTTAGCATAATCATCAGCTAATGCTTCTCCATAGAATACATTTTTGATTTTATCTGAAACATTATGGTTATTCCATCCAGCCCCATAAATTGAAATTTTGATATCTAGTTCGCTTAATAAATAATCCAGTGTTGTTGCCCGATCTTTCATGTAGTGCCCAACAAAACTCACATCACTATCAAATTTTAGTTTTTCGTCACTTGACAATGCAATTGGCTTATGGATATTGGGATCAAAACCTTGAAGTGAGAAAATAACTCGCTTAGCAGATAATGCTTCATAAAGCTCTAAGTCTTGTTCTTTTGTAGTAACCACAACGTCATAAGCAGATATTGCATTTTTCATGCATCTATTTGATTTACCAGGTGCCAATAGCGAATCTGGTGTGTAATGTACAAATTTACAATTAAATTTTTTTTGAATGAAACAAATAATATCCTTTGGCAACCAAAATCCGCCATCAACCCAAACGATATCTGGCTTAAATCTCTCCACCTCTTGTAATAAAATTTTTGAAGATATACTTAGTAAATTACCAAACCCTATTCTTGCTTGAACACTTTTAAAAAATGTTCTTCCAGAATTTTTATCTGGGAAAACCCTTCGGGAATCTACTATATAACTTACACCAAAAAAACTTTGAAGTGCGGAGTACCTTTGAAGGCTAGTACTACCCCATGTTGATTGTCCAAAATACAATAATCTTAAGTGATTTGCTATCAAATTTAAATCAACTTTTTTATACAATCTAACCACAAGCTATCAAAATATTTTGATGACCCACTTAATTTTCTAGCAGATTTAGGACCTTGCTTGTAGAGAAATTCTCGCAAAAGTTTGTCTTTAAAAATTTTATTAATAGTTGATACAACATCATCAGATTTTGATAAGTAGTAAATTTCATTGTCTTCGTGCATATTTATTAATAATTTCTCAGAGCTTCTAGGTGTCCTTATAAATATAGTTGGTATGCCCATTCTAAGTGAAGAGTAAGCTGTAACAGAAATTGGTGTAATTAAAGCATCGCATTGTGGTATTAAATCCTCCGCAACAACATTTTTATCAACATATTTAATGTTATAACTATTAAGTATCTTTTTATTAATCTTTTTTTTAAGATCTTCAAGAGTTCCATCATAATTGGATCTAGGATGTGGTTTTAAAATAACATTATACCCTAAATCATTAAGTTTAGCGACAATGTTGACATATAAAGAAGTTTCCCATTTTCTAGAAGAATATCTGGGAGATAAAGGCTGATGAATAATCAATACTGTTGGTAAAGTTGGTAACTCATCTACATAAACGCTTTTAACAACATTTGGAAAAGGATTTCCAACAACATGAATAGTGCTTGCCCTTCGTCCCATTCTAATAAGGTTTTCCTTCATTCCAAAATCACTCCAAACAGCTACATGATCAGCGTACATCCCATCATTGGCACTCGAAAAATATTTGGAGAACAACATTACCCTTAAAAAGCTTGCTAATCCATATAAATCTTTAGAATATTTTGTAGTTCTAGCATGAAAACCCTCTTGAAATAGAACAGTTTTTACCCCTTTATATTTACAAATATTAGAGAGAACTTCACCTTCAGCATATGTATCCATATAAACCACTAATAATTTAAAAGGAGGATCCCAATCCTTTTTTAGAGTCTTAATACTTTTAATTGATCTAAATGTGTATTTAAAAAAGTTCGATTTTTTTTTAAACCATAATTCCTCTATCAAGACAATAGGGGTTTTCAACCTATTGACTATCCCATCTTCATTCCACCCACTTAATTTCTCACCTTGAAAAGCAGTTTTTAGTATACAAGTTGAAAAACCTGCATTACGAACAATTTCTGCTAGTCTATCTGACAGTGTAATCAGCCTTGTGTTAATTGGCAAAAAAGCCACATCATATTTTTTATAGGACATTACCTTTTACTTTCATCTTATAAAGATTAATAAAAAATTTTAAGTCTTTGATTTCTTGATTAACACTTTGGCAATTGGAAGCACATCATTATAAAACCAAATATTTTTACTAAAAAATCCAGCTATTGTACCATTTTTATATTTTACTCTACATATTATTGAATAAAATTTTCTATATAAAAAACTTATAAATCCATTTGGTATAATAATATTAATTTTAAGGGAGTTTAAAATAAAAAAGCGTGAAATTATCCCCATATCTTTTGATAAATTTTGAATAATTGCTTTTGACAAATGTTTTCTGTATCCATTTTTTAACAAATAAATTTGGTTGTTTTTTGTGTGATCCACTTTTGATATCATTTCAGATATTAAAATTAGAAAACTATTAATATCATGCGACCATGTTTCCGCAAACATTCTTCCAAATGTATCGTTCTCTTTTTCTGCAATAAGCGCAGAAGATTCTGGAGAATTATTCTGTCTTACTAAATAAAGATATTTTTCTCTTTTTATTTTTCCAAAACAAACTGTCAAGCATGAATCAATCATCTCTGTAACAAATAAATCAGATGAGGATATGTCACGTATCTTGTTAAAAGAAAATCTTCGATTTTCTGTTTTACAAACATCGTAGTAACTGTCATTGTAATTCCTTAAATGTTTTACAATTCTATCTGATGCACTGTTAGAATCTAAGTCAAATAATTCTGTTGAAGAAATTCCAAATTCAAAATCCTTTTTATTTTTTTGAAACAAACCACCAATTTCACCTCTACAAGAAGAATAATTTGGATTGTTAATTAAAAATTTAATACTTTTTCTCAAGCCATCAACAATATAAAAATCATCATTATCTGCAAAAACCATATACTCCGTATCAACAACCTCCAATACAGATGCTAATTTATTATAATAATCAGAATATGTTTCATCATATGGATATCTCAGATATTGGTAATTTATATTGGGATAATGCTTTCTAGATAAAAGAAAATCCTTGATTTTTTTGTCCTTGCCGCCATCTGCAATAACAATTTTAAAAGGCATACTTACCGTGTCAGCATACTCCATCCACCTGTATGTAAATTGAACTCTGTCTTTAATAACCAGTACTATAGTTAGTTTTTTATCAATAGTACTTAAAGGAATTTTTGATGTTAAAGATATCATTATTGAAAATTATTTGATCCCCATAACAAAGAAATAGTTTCTCCAATACCTCGCCTTAAACTACCCAATGGTATAAAGCCTTTAGATTTAAATCTTTGCACTGAAACTTCATATGATAACTGATTCATAATTTCACTATCCACGAACTCCACTGCTAACACAGGCACAAATTCTTTTATACCCTCTATGACATTTCTTACAGTGAAGTTATTAGTAAGAACATTGTATATGCTACCATCAAAGATATTATTATTAATAATTAGCTCAATTGCTCTTGATGCATCAAGTAAATCTAGATATGGTCGTTTTTGATCATAGGCAGTTCTCCAAACAGTTATCGGCTGCCCCATTGCTGCCTGCCAACAAAACTTATTAACTGCAGTATGAAATCTCATGCCTGCTGAGGCTCCAAATATTGTTCCAAATCGACAATGAATCGCTTTTAAATTTTTTTCTTTGACCAGCTTGGCTATTAATCTTTCTTCCCTGAGTTTAGTGTTTGCATATGGGCTTTGAGGCTGCAAATCTTCTTCTGAACAATCTTCGTCAACAAAGGTTTTTTGTGTGCCATACACACTAGTTGATGATAATGCAATTAACGAAGCACCAGTTTCTATGCATGCATTTGCAACTTTTACAGTAGATTGATAATTGTTATTTTCTATCTCCTCTGCTCGATCAAAACTTCCAGCTGCATCAGTAATTGCAGCTAAATGAATAACAATGTTTGCCCCAGAGAAAACTGTTTTTAAATTTATATTGTTTACATTACCTTCAATAAATTTATATCTACCTAGAATCGGAAGATTGAAAAGTGAGAAGTATCGTTGTGTCATCATATTATCGATCATAACTATTTTTGCTTTGGGAAACTTAATACCCAAATCTCTTATGACATATGAACCAATATGGCCAACAGCACCAGTTACAATTATTTTCACTCTACTTTTTCTCCATTTTTGATTTTTTATAACTTATGAATTCACTATAATCATGGATATAGTCTTCGTCTTCATAATGCCTATCACAAAGAACCATAAGCACTGCATTTTCTGTGACAAATTTTTCTTTAGCCCAAATTCCAGGTTCGACATTGAGGCCAATGGAACCGGTATCTAGTCGATAAACAGTTTGTTCAATTCCATTATCACATATTACTTCAATAATGCCAGAAACACAGACCATAAATTGAGAACATTTTTTATGAGCATGATTTCCACGTATGGCATCTTGGGGTGCACTTACAGTAAATACTCTCTTTATATCAAATGCCGTATTTACACCTCCTTCTATTACGCATAATTCTCCATTTTTTTCGACAAAATTAGGTAATTTAATGATTTTTTTTGCTGATAAATTAAGTATTACTCTCTCCTTTGTTTCCAAAATTCATTTACAATAATGTTTACACCGTCATCAAACAATGTCTTTGGCTGCCAACCAGTAGCTCTTTTTAATTTATTAGCATTGCCTATAAAATTTCTTCTCTCAATATTACTTATACCTATAGGCCATTCAATATGATTTATTTTAACTTCCTTACCTGTAAATTTAGCAACATAGTCAGACACTAAACCAAACGCAGTTTTTATAGTAGTACCTTTCCCAGAAGTTACATTGAAAACTTTTCCTATAGTTGAGTCATTTATAGCTGTAAGCACAAAAGCAGAAATTACATCATCTATAAAGATATAATCTCTTATATACTCTCCATTTCCATAAATAGTTATGTCTTTTTTGTTAGTTGCTAATTCTGCTACTTTATTTAAGATACCTCTATCATTTGCAGAGCTTCTTCCTAAACTTGGGCCATATACATTCGACAATCTTAATGATGTTGCATTGATAATTTTATTTTTAGTTGCCATTTCAATGTGCTTTTCTATAAATAGTTTATGCAAATCATATGTTGTAATTGGCATTGGATATACTTTTTCACTAACAGGCAAGACTTTAGTTAAGCCATATAGAGTAACTGTTGAAGCAAAA
>CACIRZ010000016.1 GCA_902589185.1 uncultured SAR116 cluster alpha proteobacterium | reverse complement strand
GAAGATCAAAAATCACAGTTCAATATTACTGAAGATAAAAAGTTGATCGATGAACATGACAAGAAAAGAATTAATATTGAAAAGTTAATTAAAGAAGAAAATAACAAGCAAGAATTAATAAAAAAACAATTAGAAAATAAAGAGAATTTAAATATAAACCTGAAAGAAAAGAAGGCTAAAATAGATTATGACCTCAATGTAATGAGAGCTGATTTACATTCTTTATCTTCGCTATTAGGGTATGACGAATTCAAAAACACTCTAGAAGCAACAATAGATGATATAGGGAACCTTCAAGACGCAATTGGATCAGTTCTAGGTGAAACAATATTAGCTCCTGTAAAATCAGATAGCTCAGACGAACAAAACACATCTTATTGGAAAGATGGTATTACAACCAAATTTCAAGAACAGTTACCTAAAGGCGCCACTCCACTAATTTCAAAAATTAAAAAGAATTCAATTCTAGATATTGCGTTAATTGGTATAGGAATTGTCGAAAATGAAAGAATTGCTCTTAAACTTCAAAAAGAATTATCTTTTGGACAGGCGTTGACAACTTTAAAAGGAGGCTTGTGGAGATGGGATGGATATGTGCAACCTTTAGGTGTTCAAAATAGTTATTCAGAAAGATTACAACAAATTACAAAATTAAGAAATTTACAAGATGAATTGCCAACTAAGGAAAAAAAGGAAGTTACTATTGTTAATGAAATTAATAAAAACGAGTTGGAATTAAAGAAAATTTTTGAAACAATGAGGGAAATAGAATCTAAAATTAGTTTACTGAATGGTGAATTAAATGACACAAAATTATCAATATCAAGTTTAGATTCAAAGATTAATTCAAGCACTATCTTATTAAAAGAACATCAAAATATTTTAGATACATCTCAAAAAGAATTAGTAGATTTAGAAAAACTATCTGAAAAATCGGTAAACTTGCCAACTTTACTTGCAGATGAATTAAAAATCAGAAATGCAGCTGATCAATGTAGAAATGAATTGACAGATGCAATGGCTGCAGAACAACAGATTAGAAATCAAGAAAGTTATCAACAAAGAAACCTAATGCAAATTAATAATCAAAAAAATGATTGGGAAAACAGAAAAGACGAGGCAGAAACAAGAATTAAATCTTTAAAAGTAAGACTAGATAACTTGAAAAAAGATAAATCAAGACTTGAGAAGCTACCAGATAATTTTGTGGAAAAAGCAAATGAATTAAACGTCAAGATTGAAACAGCTGAACAAAACAGAAACTTTGCTGCAGATAAGTTAGTACAAACTGAAACATTACTTAATGATGCAGAAAAATTAGAAAAATCGTCTGAACAAAAATTAGCATCTTTTCGAGAAGATATGATAAAAGTAGAAGCCTCACTTAACCTCGCTAAAACAAAAACAGAAAATATCGAGGAAAGGGTTTATGAAAAACTTAGGATTAAGTCGAATCAACTAAAAGAAATTGTCAATTTAAGTGATAATGAAGAATTAAATACATCAATCGAAACTCTAGAAAAAACAGTTCAAAGACTATTAAATGAAAGAGATTCATTAGGTGCTGTAAATTTACGTGCTGAAGAAGAAATTAACGAAATGAAACAAAAAATTGAATTAATGTCCAAGGAAAGAGTTGACTTAGAATTAGCAATTGAAAAACTAAAAAGTGGAATTTTTGAATTAAATAAAGAGGGTAGACAACGTCTTAAAGATAGTTTTGAACTTGTAAATAAAAACTTTAAGAATCTTTTTAAAAAGCTTTTTGGAGGTGGTGATGCTGAATTAAAATTAGTTGGAGATGATGATCCCCTAAAAGCTGGATTGGAGATATTAGCAAGTCCACCTGGAAAAAAAATGCAATTACTTTCCTTATTGTCAGGTGGAGAACAAGCCTTAACAGCAATATCTCTCATTTTTTCTGTTTTCTTATGTAATCCTGCTCCAATATGTATTTTGGATGAGGTAGATGCTGCTTTAGATGATAATAATGTTGGTAGATTCTGTAACTTATTGGATAAAATAGTAGATGATACAGAAACTTATTTTTTAGTTGTGACACACCACAGATTGACGATGGCTAAAATGAACAGGCTTTTTGGTGTCACTATGGAACAAAAAGGCATTAGTAGACTAGTTTCTGTTGATTTAGAGCAAGCAAATAAAATAAAGGATATAGCTTAATTAAAGTTTTTGAAGTAAACTCTTGACTTATTTGTTAGCTCAAAATAATTTAAGCACGCTTATAGTTTTCGATTGAAAGTACAGTATGAGCACATTTAATAAAGAAAAAGATTTGTCAAAAAGAATAGAAGTTGCACTAGCTAAGAAGGATTATAAACAAACATTTAATAAGACAGACACGTTTAATATTTACTATAGAGTTGGGACAGAATTACTCGCAGGTTTAATAATTGGTGCGGGAATAGGTTGGACAATAGATCAGTGGCTTAATACCATTCCCTTATTTCTAATAATAATGTTTATATTAGGTGGTATAGCTGGGGTATATAATCTTTGGAGAGCTTTGACTGGCAAAGGCCTAAAAATGGGATTTTTTAACGAAAAAGAAAAATAATATGAATTCACCTGTAGAACAATTTACAATTAAAACTTTGTATGAACTTAATTTTATGGATATTGATGTATCATTTACTAACGCCTCTCTATTTATGATATTGTCAATTCTTGGGTCAGTTTGTTTTTTATATCTTGGATCAAGAAAGCAAGCACTTATACCTGGAAGATTTCAATCTTTAGTAGAAATGTCATATGAGTTTGTTGCAAATATGGTTAAAGAAAATGCGGGCAAAGGTAGTCAAGCTTACTTTCCATTTATATTTACTTTATTTATGTTTATTCTATTTGGAAATCTGCTTGGAATGATACCTTATAGTTACACTTTTACGTCACAAATAGCAGTTACCTTTACATTGGCTGCAATCATATTCGTAGGAGTTACAATTATTGCAATTTTAAAACATGGATTTAAATTTTTTACATACTTTTTTCCATCTGGTGTTCCAATCGGTCTAGCACCTTTACTGATACCAATTGAAATTATCTCTTACTTTATCCGTCCAATTAGTTTATCTGTAAGATTATTTGCTAATATGTTAGCCGGACACACAATGATGAAGGTGTTTGCTGGACTTATAATAATGATGGGATCAGCTAGTGGCGTTTTAAAAGCAGGAGCAGTATTGCCGCTTTTGGCAGTAATTGGTTTAACAGGACTGGAATTTTTAGTAGCTGCACTTCAAGCCTATGTTTTCAGTATTTTAACATGTATGTACCTTCATGACGCTATACATTTACACTAATTCATTACTAAATTAAAAATTACTTAAGAAAGGAAAAAAATATGGAAATGGATGCCGCAAAATTAATAGGAGCTGGTTTAGCCGTTATAGCTCTAGCTGGAGTTGGAGTTGGAATTGGTAATATTTTTGCTTCATTAGTTACAGCTGTTGGAAGAAACCCAGCAGCAAAAAATGAAGTTTTTGGAATAGCTATTTTAGGATTTGCTCTAACTGAAGCAGTTGCACTTTTTGCACTAGTTATTGCACTATTACTTTTATTCACATTCTAAAAAAAAATTAATTTTGCCTATAGTAATTTAACTATAGGCAGATATTTATTTAAATAAGAGTAATAAATGTCATACTATCGTAAATTTATATTAGTTGTACTTCTCTTCACATGTAATTTTTATGTTGCTCAAGCTGATGAAGGGAAAGCTGGACTACCACAATTAGATTTTAGTACATATCCCTCTCTTATTTTTTGGTCTGTTGTATCTCTAATTTTAGGTTATATCTTTATGAAATATTTGGTGACTCCTAATATAAAATCAATTTTAAATAACAGAGAAACTAATATCCAAAATGATCTAGTAAAAGCTAAAACTTCAAGTCAAGAGGCTGAAAAAATAAAGGAAAATATCATTAATTCTCAGACAGAATTAAAATCAAGATCACAATTAATTGTAAATCAAGCTTTTTCTGAAACAAAACAAAACATCGAAAAAAAAGAAAAAGATATAAATCAAAAATTAAATGAAAAAGTTGTCCAAGCTGAAAAACAGATAATGGAAACAAAAAATTTAGTTATAAAAGAAGTGATAAACAACGCTGAAGAGCTCACTGCAAAAGTAATTCAAAATTTAACCGATCTTAAATACGATAAAGTTGAGGGAAAGAAAGTAATTAATACAACATCAAAAAATATATTGGTGGAGAAATAGAATGTACTTTGATGAGACAGCTTGGGTTGCAATTGCGTTTTTATTATTTTTTATGTTGGTGTGGAAAAAAGGAAAGAAAGCTATACTTTCTTTACTAGATGAGAGATCATTATTAATTGAAAAAGAACTTAATGAAGCTAAATCACTTAAAGAAGAAGCTTTGGAAGAACTGAGGCTTGCTTTACAAAATCAAAAAAATGTATCTGATGAAGCTGAAAATCTTATTAAAGAAGCAAAAGAAACTGCTAAAAAAATTCAAGAAGAGGCAAACTTAAAATCTCTTGAAATGATTAAAAGAAAAGAAGAACAAGCTAAACAAAAAATCTTATCGTTAGAAGCTGAGGCTATAAAAAACATTAAAGAAATTACTAGCAGTGTTGTGATTGAATCATCCAAAAATTATATAAAACAGAAATTGGATAACAAAGAAAACATTAATTTAATTTCTAAATCTTCAAATGAAATTAAATCCGCTATTACAAAATAATTACTTTATACCTAGCAAGACTTGTCCTCCAGCAGGAACTTTCAATTTAAATGTTGTAGCTCTATCTACAATTTTACTACCTTTTAATAAAAATTGAGAATAGTTAAATTCATCTCTATCAAATTCTTTTTCATTTAAATCTAATGATACTACACTAATATTGACAGGGACATAATCTTCATTTGTTGTATCATTTCTGATTGCTCGTACATTAACAGAGAGCTCCATTTCAATATCATCGCCATCTTTAAAGCAAAACTTCTGTACACCTCTAAATCCTAAATAAACCGGTGAGTTACCTTCTGAATTAACAACAATTTCAGCAGCTTTTTTAGGTGCAATCAATTTGGTACATTCAACAACATCTTTTTTAAAAGTCGAACAACCATATAAAAATAAAAAAGAAATTATAATAAAAACTCTAATCATACATATTTTCCTAAAAACGTAAAAAATTTTGTAACTTGACTAATCTTTATTGACGTATTGATTGTAATACATCAAAACTAAATTATGAAGAAACAAAAAATTAATTTATATCTTGCATCACCAAGAGGTTTTTGTGCAGGTGTTGATAGAGCTGTAAAGATTGTAGAAGAATCTATTAAAAGATTTGGATCTCCAGTATATGTTAGACATGAAATAGTTCATAATAAAGACGTCGTTAATTCTTTAGCTAGAATAGGCGCTGTGTTTGTTGATGAAGTTAATGAGGCGCCAACTGATCGTCCAATTATCTTTTCAGCGCATGGCGTTGCTAAATCAGTCATGGATGAAGCAAAACAAAGGAAAATGATTTCTATAGATGCGACTTGTCCATTAGTAACTAAAGTTCATAATGAAACAATTCGTCATTATAATTTAGGAAGACACGTTTTATTGATTGGACATAAAAACCACGTAGAAGTAATTGGAACTATGGGACAAGTTCCAAAAAATAATATTACTCTGATCGAAACAGAAGAAGACGCTCATAAAGTTAAAATAGATAATCCAGACAATTTAGCTTTTGCTACCCAAACGACATTGTCTATAGATGATACAAGTAAAATTTTAAGTATTTTAAAATCTAGATTTCCAAATATTAAAGGACCGAGTTCTGAAGATATTTGTTATGCAACTACAAATAGACAAATGGCAGTAAAATCAATGTCAAAAATATGTGATTGCATTTTAGTTATAGGAGCTGAAAATTCATCTAATTCTGTTCGTCTTGTTGAAGTGGCGATATCTCACGGTGTGAAAAAAGCTATTTTAATACCCAATGAGAATAAACTTGATTTGTTTTTAAAAAAATTTGATCCCTTAAAATCTCCAAATATTGGTTTAACTGCTGGTGCATCAGCACCTGAGACCCTAGTACAAGTGTTAATATCTAAACTTAAAAAAGATTTTGAAGTTAATTTGATAGATCATGAAGTAACAAAAGAAGATGTTAAATTTAATTTACCAAAAATTTTACGATAAGTTTTAGGATTTAGAGTTGGCAGTCTATACAAATTTAAATGAAGGTCATATAATTGATTTTTTAAAGCTATATGACATTGGTGAGTTAATTTCATTTTCTGAAATTACAGAAGGAATAGAAAACAGTAACTTTCATTTAAAAACATCTAATGGTAATTTTATACTCACTATTTTTGAAAAAAGAGTAGATATTAAGGACATTCCTTTTTTTATTAAAATTATGCTTCATTTAAACAAAAATGGTTATTATTGTCCTGAACCAATATGTGATAAAAATAATAAATTTCTTCAAAAATTAAAAGGAAAACCAACAATCGTTGTAAATTTTCTTGAAGGAAAATCCAAAAATAACGTAACTATTGAAGATTGTAATCAAGTTGGTTCCAGTATGGGTCTTATGCACCTCTCTAGTGAAGATTTTGAGCTTAAAAGAGATAACTCTCTTTCTATAAAGGGATGGCAAACATTAATTAAAAATTGTAATAATTCTGTGCCAGTTAACGTATTAAATAAACTCCAACCTGAATTAATGAAAGATATACAAAATTCTTTTGATTTTGTTTCTAAATTTTGGCCACATGACTTACCAAAAGGTTTTATTCATGGGGATTTTTTTCCTGATAATGTTTTTTTTATTAATAATCAAATTACAGGAGTAATTGATTTTTACTTTTCATGTACTGATATGCTTGCATATGATTTGGCGATTGCTATTAATGCTTGGTGTTTTGATAAGCAATACAATTTCCAAGATAAAAAATATCAAGCTCTATTAAAAGGATACAACTCTAAAAGGAAATTAAGTAAAGATGAAGAATTCTTTTTACCACTATTGTGTCAAGCTGCTTCACTACGTTTTTTATTAACAAGATTATTTGATTGGGTAAACACACCTAATGAAGCTAATGTTGTTCTCAAAAATCCAGAAGAATACATAATAAAACACAAACACTTTAAGAAATTAGTTAAAAATATTAAATATGTAAAAAATTAATCATGAAAAAAGAAATTACTATTTATACAGATGGTGCATGCTCTGGAAACCCAGGAAAAGGTGGATGGGGAGCTGTTTTACTTTATCAGGATAATGAAAAACATTTATCTGGATCAGAAAAATTAACTACAAATAATAGAATGGAACTTAAGGCAACAATTGAAGCTTTAAAAGCAATAAAACACCCAAGTAAAATAAAATTATATACAGATTCACAATATGTTAAAAATGGAATAACAGAATGGATTATTAATTGGAAAAAAAATGGATGGAAAACTGCTAATAAAAAAAAGGTCTCCAATAAAGAGCTTTGGATTGAACTAGATGAAAATGTCAATCTTCATAATGTAGAATGGTTTTGGGTTAAAGGACATTCCGGAAACCATTACAATGAAATTGCAGATAAATTGGCTGTAAATGCAATGAATGAGTAATAATAAAATACTACAGATTTTTTAAAATATTTTCTGCAGTTGAAACCTCAAATGCTCCAACTTCTTCTACAAATGACTTTCTGATTACATTATCATCAACTATCATTGCAAATCTTCTTGATCTATGTCCCATGATTCTACCAAAATTCATATCTAGACCAAGAGACTGTGAAACTGAACAATCAGAATCAGACAACATGTCAATTTTTCCTTCAACTTCATTAGCTAAACCCCATGCACGCATTACATGTGGATCATTCACTGCCATACATGCAATTATATCTACACCTTTATCTTTAATATCTTTATAATATTTTATATAACCTGGCAAATGCTTAGCAGAACATGTCGGTGTAAAAGCTCCAGGTAAAGCAAACAAAACAACTTTATTCGATTTAAAATAATCATCAGTTTTGACTTCTTTTACTCCCTCACTATCTTTTATAAGAAATATTCCAGAGGGGAAATTATTACCTATATAAGTTGACATGCAAACTCCTTAAATTATTTAAATTATACTTAAACTATATCACTGTGTTTTAAAATAAAATTATTTTGCTATTTTAATAAATTTCTTGATTTCTTTAATAGTCAGTAATTCAGGCAGAATTTTTCCATTTAATAATAATGGACCATAAATTTCATTATACGGTATTCCATAACGTTGTTTTTTAGTTAAGAATTTTTTAATATTTTTGTTCGGCTTAGTCCAATCTAAGACCAGAACTTTTACATTATTTCTTTTAAAAATTTCTGATACTTGTTTAGTTTCAAGAACCAAAGCTTTATTCACCTGACATGTTATACACCAATCTGCAGTAATATCGACAAATACTATTTCACCTTTAGTTGCTAACTGGTTTGGTAATGAAATATTTTTATTTATATCCCAATTAACTATTTCTAAATTAGAATAGTTATTTAAATTAGTTTCAATTTTAGTCTGCAATTTTATTAATAAATTAATTAACCATAACGATGTAAGTAGAAGGAAAATAGCCATAATTTTTTTAAAAGTTACTAACCAATTACCAGGCTTTGGAATAATTGATATAATTTTTGGGAATAACATTATTAGAATAAGGGGTAATGACAAACCTATACCCATAATTAAAAGAATGGAAAAAATTTCGAAAATGCCACCAGATAAGGCAAAACCAACTGCAGTACCAACTAATGGTGCTGTACATGGAGTAGCTAATAAAGTTAATGTAATTCCAGTAATGAAATCTCCTACAAAACCCTCACCCCTATATGATAGAATATTTAAAATTTTTGGAGGTAAGAAAAAATTAAATAAACCTAATAAATTAAGACCAAAAAAAACTGTTAATAAAATCATAAAAATTAGAAAAGATGGATTTTGAAATTGCACACCCCACCCAACAAGTTCACCCGCAGACTTAACAATGTAAGTACCAAAAGCTAGCAATAAAAAAGATGTTAATATACCCAATATATTAAATGATATTTTCTTTCTAAATATTACTTTGTTTTCCATTCTTAGGTTAACTAATTGAATCATTTTCAAAGATAATACTGGGAGAACACAGGGCATAAAATTTAAAACAAATCCACCAATTAAAGCGATTATGAAAATTTCAAAACCAATTGAAATTTTATTTTCATTAATTTGTAATAAATTTTTATTTTGTAAATTTGACTGTTTAGTTATAATTTTCTCATAACTTAGGTCATTACTTAGAAAAGTTAATTTTAAAAATTCAAATTCATAGTCTTTTTTTTCCTTAAAATTAATAGTTAGATTTAAAAGTTCACCATTTTTGGAATGTGTAGGTTTTTCAAAAATGAATTCTTTATTATCTTCTATTATTATATCATAAGGACTTATGTTTAATGTATTTATAAATGATAGTTTTAGTTTATCATCAGATTGAGAAAATGAGAAAAGTTCTAAATCTTTACTTCCCAGAAACTTAGGTACCTTTTTCTTATATCTAAGTATGTCTTTTAATTTAGAATTGTCTTCATAATTTTCAATTAATTTACTTAAATCATAATTAAAACTTACTGGAACACATATTTCAGCACATACTTGTGCCTCAAATTGAAGTGGCCCTGATATTTTTTTGTTTTTGTTTAACCGTTCTATAATTATTGGAAAAATTACTTCATTTTCGTAACCAAACGTCTCAATACCAAAAAACTTAAATCTTTTAGGGTTTGGAAATAGTAAATTCATTGATTTAATATTATATCCTGTTTCCCATTTGATTTCTGGAGGCAGTCCTGCATCACCAGGATTTCTCCAATATATTTTCCATTCTGGTAAGAGGTTTACATGTAAACCTATAAGAATTTTTGTTGGTGTGGTTTCAAATATTTTACCAAATAAAATATCAAACTTAACAAAATCATAATTTTCATTAGTTATAGTATTTTGATTAGAAACTAAGATGTTAGACAAAGATTTGCTTACATTAGTCAAGCTAATTAAAGTTAAAAATAACAACAAAATTAAAACTTTATAATATTTAAAATGTACTAGTTTATTGTGCATTATTTCTTTTTGGTTATTATAAGAATTGTCAGTAATATATTGGAATTACAATTATGGATCAAGAATTGTTAGGTAAACTGCTAATTGCCTCTCCGGGACTTGAAGACATAAGATTTCAGGATTCTGTTATATTGATTTGTGAACATTCTAAAGATGCCACAATGGGTTTAATCTTAAACAAACCTCTATATAATTTTGACACATCCCAGTTTTTAAAAAAAATGAAAATTAATTCTGTCAATAATATTAAACCAAGCCCTACTTTTTTTGGGGGGCCTGTCCATCTAAATCAGGGTTTTATTATACATTCTAATGAAAAAAAATATAAAACATCTGAAAATATTTTAGATGGTGTAATGATTACAAGCTCAGAAGAAATCTTAATTGATATTTCAAAAGATAAATCACCAGAATATGCAAAAATTTTCTTGGGATGTGCCGTGTGGGATCAAGGACAACTTGATAATGAAATACTAGAAAATTCTTGGATTATAACTAACTCAAATAAAGATCTGATATTTCATAATCATTTGGAATTTTCATTATGGAAAAAATGTTTAAAAAACATTGGTGTAGATCCAAGTAAATTAGTCTCATATTCAGGAAGTGCCTAGTGGCTATTTTAATTTAGTATTTTTGAAATTTCTAATTTTTTTAAGGAATTGGCGTTTGGCCCTATAACAGATAAAACTGGTTTCGCAGAATTTAACAACTTTTCGTACAAATCATAAATAGAAGAAATCGATATATTTTCTATACTTCTTATAACCTCTTTAGCTTCTATCAATTTTCTAAAACTAATAATATTTTTTGCAAAATATTCTGACCTTGAACTGTTACTCTCTTGACCCATTATAAAACCAGATTTCATTTGTGCTTTTGCTCTATCAAGCTCTTCAGAAGATATGAATGTTTTTATTTTTTTCCATTCTATTAAACTTGCTTCAAGTAATTGATCAACATCGTTAGGTGAAGTTCCAGCATAAAAACCAAATACACCAGAAGAATTTTGCATCTGCGTAAAACTAAAAATGGAATAACATAAACCTCTTTTTTCCCTTATCTCTTGAAACAATCTCGAAGACATTCCACCACCTAGTATAATTGATAGCGCTCTGAGAGAAAACCGGTCAATATCTATATTTGTTAAACCTTTAACACCAAATACTAATTGTGTTTGTTCTAAGTCTCTATCTTCTGCAATAAATCCTGAAGTCCATTCAGAATTGACTTTTTTAGGTTTATTTCTTTTTCTGATTTCTGAAAATTTTTCTTCAACTATTTTAAATAAATGATCCTTTTTTAAGTTTCCAGACATAGAGACAACCATGTTTTCTGGACTATAATTTGAATCTAGAAAGAATTTTAAATCAGACTGTTTAAAACTACTTACAGTTTCTTTGGTGCCAAGAATGGGCCTTCCCATTGGTTGATTTTTAAAAGCAGTTTTAGTAAAATTTTCAAATACCCTATCGTCTGGAGCATCATATGATTGTCCTATCTCAGAGATTATAACCCCTCTTTCTCTCTCAATTTCATCTTTAGGGAAAGTCGAGTTTTTTATAATGTCTGAAAGTATATCAACTCCTAACTCAGCATTTTCTTTCAATACTTTGAGAAAATAAGCCGTAACCTCTTTACTAGTATAAGCATTGATATCACCTCCAACATCTTCAATTTCTCGTGCTATTGTTTCGGCATTTCTATTTTTGGTTCCTTTAAAAGCCATGTGTTCTAACATATGGGCAATTCCACATTGATCATTATTTTCGTTAGAACTGCCAGCACCTATCCAGACTCCCATAGATACACTTTCTACATCAATTTGATCATTAATTATTGTTATACCATTATCAAGGGTTTTAAATTCTACACTCATAACATTCTCATAGATTTTATAATATATTCTTGAACATCTTTTAAATTAGGATCAATTATATTGAAATTTTCTTTTCGACTCATAATTTGATCTAAATGCAAAGGAAATTCAGGTATTATTCCAATACTTTTTTCTATAACTTGTGGAAATTTAGCAGGGTGTGCACAAGCAAGAGAAATTACAGGACAATCATTAGAAATGATTTTTTGTTCAATAGCTTTTTGCACAGCGCCGTAGCCTATCGCGCTGTGAGGATCAAGCATATATTTGTGATCAATATAGATCTTTTTAATTATATTAAGAGTATCAAAATCACTTATCTTAAAAGCGGCAAATAAAGTATTTATTTTGTTAAGTTGGTCTTGAGTAATTTGAAAGTTTCCATCAACTTTAAATTCATTCATTTGCTTTTTGACTAAATTTGTATCTCTATCATTTATTTCGTATAATAATCTCTCAAAATTGCTAGAAACTTGAATATCCATACTTGGGCTATAAGAAGGAAAAACATTTTTTCGTTTCATAATACCATTTTCAAAAAATCTAGTAAGTATATCATTTTGGTTTGAGCCACATATCAGCTTTGATATAGGAAGCCCCATTTTTTTTGCCATCCATCCTGCTAAAATATTTCCAAAATTACCTGTGGGAACAGAAAAAACGACCTCTTTTTCAGGAGATCCTACTCTAAGCGCAGAGTAGAAATAATAAACTATTTGAGGTAATAATCTAACCCAATTAATTGAGTTTATAGCTGAGAGTGATGTACGGTCTTTAAAATTTAGATCTTCAAAACAATCTTTAACAATTGCCTGACACCCGTCAAAATCAGTTTTCACAGATAATGCATGAGCTCCGTCTTCATTTATCCAGGTCATTTGTTTTTGTTGAACTTCTGATACCCTTTTGTGCGGGAAAAGTATAAAAATATCGATATTATCTTTCCCCTTAAATGCCTCTAGAGCGGCAGAACCAGTATCACCGCTAGTTGCACCTAAAATTACAGCTCTTTTATTCTTTTTTTCTAGCGCTATGTTAAATGCTCTGGATAAAAATTGCATAGCATAATCTTTAAACGCTAGTGTGGGACCATGAAAAAGCTCAAGAATGTATATATTTTCCTTAAGCTCTTTTAAAGGAGCTACTTCATTACCAAATGTTGAATAAGTAGACTCACATATATTTGAAATATCATCCTCATCCAAAAAAGGTTGAATAAATGGTTTTAAAATTTTAGTAGCTAACTTCGAATAAGTAAGTTCTTTCATGTTTTTTAAGTCACCATGACTAAAACTTGGCCATTTTTCTGGCATAAATAACCCACCATCTCTTGCTAAGCCAGCTAAAAGAACCTCTTCGTATGAAAGAGAATCATCTCCTCCTCTTGTACTTGAATATTTAATGTAATCATCCATTTCTTTTATTCTTTTTAAATATTAATCTTCCAGATGACGCATGATATGAAAAGTACACAAATAGAAGAGATAAAGCTAATCCATACCAGGTTATTGCATATGATAAGTGTTGATTGCGAAATTTAGGCTTACCATCAACTCCGATAGGTAGTGTCAGCTTTTCACCAACACGCAGAGCGTCAATATAATAATCATTAATTGTTTTATTCGAGACAATATTTATGAAGTCAAAAATCTGATTAGGTACAATTGTAAACCAAAAACCATTTTCTCCGTCATTTTCTGGAACAAAATAACCTTTCTTTTGTGGATATCTTATAATTCCTTTTAATTTTACTAAGCCTTTGGGAAGACTAAACTTCCTTTTGTCAGGATTTTTATAACTTTCTGATACCCAACCTCTGTTAATAAGAACAATTTTGTTATTTTTCATAATAAATGGTGTTATCACGTGAAATCCTGCGTTACCTTCGTAAGTTTTGCCAGTAATATAAATTTCATTATTGTGAATAAAACGACCTAAGATACCAATAGACTTAAATTCATTAATTGAAGACTTTTCTAATTCAGCAGGGTCAGTGATTGGATTAGATTGACTTTGCGTAAGATAATTTTCAATTAGAGCTTCCTTCCAAAATAGTCTTTTTACTTGCCAAGTACCAAAACTAATTAAAATAGCAAAAATCAATATAGAAAATATTGACGGCCATAACATTGGCTTAAATTGTATTTTCATTATTAGTATATAAACCTTATTTTTAATAAGTATTATAAATACCTATCAACCACCCCACCAATATATACAAACAAATAAAAATAACCAAACAACATCAACAAAATGCCAATACCAAGCTGCTGCTTCAAACCCAAAGTGATGATCAGCAGTAAAATGACCTTTAAGACCTCTAAACAAGCAAACTGTTAAAAATATTGTTCCAACTAATACGTGAAATCCATGGAAACCAGTAGCCATATAAAAAGTTGATGCATAAATTCCATCAGTAAACGCAAAAGTAGCATGCTGATATTCATAAGCTTGAACCGCTGTAAATATTACACCTAAAATTATAGTTAAAACAAGACCTGTTATAAAATCTTTTCTATTATCATGTTGAAGAGCGTGATGAGACCAAGTAACTGTACAACCAGATAATAGTAATATTAGTGTATTAATTAAAGGTAGATCAAATGGGTCTAAAGCGACAATACCTTCTGGTGGCCACACACCAGTATCAGGATATAAACTTGAGTCAAAAAAAGCCCAAAAAAAAGCGACAAAAAACATAACCTCAGAGCAAATAAAAAAAATCATGCCATATCTCATACCAATTTGGACGATAGGTGTATGATGACCTTGGTATTCAGCTTCTCTTACAATGTCCCTCCACCAATAAAACATCGTAGCTAACACCATAAACAAACCTGCACCTAACACCCATATCGAGTATGGATATTCATGCATATATAATGTAAGCCCAAGAAAAAGGGTAAAGCCAGCAGCAGATCCTAAGGCAGGCCATGGGCTTGGTTCAACTAAGTGATATTGATGTTTTTGTTCGCCACTCATTTCATTCTCCTTAATTAACCTTTATATATCCTAACTCAACTTAATCCAAAAAATTTTAAACTTATAAACTATGTTTCAGCATTAAAAAATGTATATGACAAAGTGATCTCTTCCAAGTTTTTTGTGTTTTCATCTTCATTTATACTTGGGTCAACATAAAATGATACAGGCATTTTAACCTCTTCTCCCGGCTGGAGTGTTTGTTTTACAAAACAAAAACAATCTACTTTCATAAAAACACTTCCAGCTTTCGGAGGAGATACGTTAAATACTGCTGTACCTGTTGTTGGTTTGTTCGATAAATTTTTTGCTGTGTAGTAAATGACTTGTTGTATACCAGGCTGAACAATTATTTCTTTTTTAGGGGCCTTAAATTCCCAATTAAGTTCTTGTGAGATATTTGAATCAAATCTTATTTGAATATTTCTATATTGACCATTTGATCCTGGAGCTAGTGAAGCTCTTTGAACCGTTCCTGCATATCCAGTAACTCTACAAAACAAATCATACAATGGAACAGAGGCAAAAGATAAACCAAGCATAAAAAAAACAATTAGGAATGCCCACTTTAAAGAATTATTATTTTTTTTGGATAAACTTGAAGACATTTATGCAGTGACATCCATTCTTAAAATTGTAATAAAAAAGAAAAGAACAACCATAAATATTATTATTCCTAAAATAGCAAAATTCTTCGATTTTCTATTTTCATAAAATGCTTTAAGATATTCGTCATTTTTATTAGATTTCATATTTAACCTATCATAAATTACTAATGAGTTTATCAAAACAAATACTTGCAAATAAAATACTCAAATAAAAAATTGAGTACACAAATAGACCTTTTTCTGAATCTTTATTTTCTTTTAATACAGAAATAGCTCTTCTAATAAATTCAATGTTAAGTAATGTAATGACTATCACATAAAAGTTACCAGAGTAATTTAAAATCCAAGGAAGGTATCCGCAAGGCATGAGTAAAAGTGAATAAATAAATATATTCTTTCGAGTGGCCATATCACCATAAATAATTGGTAACATTGGTATATTAGCAGCTCTATAATCTGATTTATTTACTAAAGCCAGAGCCCAAAAATGTGGCGGTGTCCATAAAAATATTATTAGGAATAAAATTAAAGATTCTAATCCAATAGACCCTGTAGCACAAATATGTCCAATAATCGGAGGAAATGCGCCAGCAGCACCACCTATTACAATATTTTGAACAGTTTGTCTTTTAAGCCACATTGTATAAACTACTGCATAGAAAAATATTGTAAAAGCAAGCAAACTGGCTGCTAACCAATTAATAGATAAACCTAATATTATTATAGACAAAATAGACGTTATTATTCCAAATGAAAGAGCTTCAGATGGTTGGATCTTACCAGATGGGATAGGTCTATTTTTTGTTCTATCCATTAAAACATCAATGTCTTTGTCATACCATTGATTAAGAACCCCAGATGCACCTGCTCCAAGGGCTATAGCAAATATTCCTATCAAAGCTAAAAATGGATTAATTGAACTTTCTAATACTGGAACCGCATTATAATATCCAACGAAAGCTGTAAAAACTACTAACGACATAACCCTAGGCTTCATAAGATTAATATAATCATATGGTGAGCCTAAGTTATTGGTATCTTGCGAAACATCCTTAGTGTTAACTGCTATCGATGGCATTTTAAAGTTCAAAACCTATATTATTTTACTTTTGGTATTTCAGTAAAAGTATGAAATGCAGGTGGTGAAGAAACCGTCCATTCTAAGGTATTATCAGTTGAACCCCATGGGTTTTTAACAGCTTTTCGCTTCTTTAGAAAAGCCTCGATTATAACAACTAAAAAGATTATAGCACCCAGAGCTCCTATATAAGACCCAATTGATGCAACCATATTCCATCCTGCAAATGCATCAGGATAATCAACATAACGTCTTGGCATACCTGCTAAGCCTAGAAAATGCATTGGGAAAAATGTTAGGTTTACACCTATAAATGTAACCCAAAAATGAAGCTTTGCTAAACCTTCGCTGTATTCATATCCAGTCATTTTAGAAAACCAATAGTAAAAGGCTGCAAATAGGCCATACACAGCTCCTAATGATAGTACATAATGAAAGTGTGCAATAACGTAGTATGTATTATGTAGTACAACATCTAATCCAGCATTGGCTAACACTACACCTGTTACGCCACCAACAGTAAAAAGAAAAATAAAACCAATTGCCCAGTACATAGGTATCCTAAAAACTATAGACCCGCCCCACATTGTTGCGATCCATGAAAAAATTTTAATGCCGGTTGGAACAGCTATTACCATGGTGGCTGCCGTAAAATATGCTCTTGTATCTACGGACAAACCAACCGTATACATGTGATGTGCCCATACTACAAAACCAATTACACCTATAGAAACCATAGCATATGCCATTCCTAAATATCCAAAAACTGGTTTTCTTGAGAATGTTGAAACAATCTGACTTACAATACCAAAAGCTGGCAAAATCATAATATAAACCTCAGGATGACCAAAAAACCAAAATAGATGCAAAAATAGAATAGGATCACCACCACCTTCAGGAATAAAAAAACTTGTTCCAAAATTTCTATCAGTGAGTAGCATCGTTATTGCACCAGCTAGCACAGGTATAGCTAATAACAATAAAAACACTGTAACTAGCATAGACCACACAAATAATGGCATTTTGTGAAGTGTCATTCCAGGTGCCCTCATGTTAAATATCGTTGTTATAAAGTTTGCTGCACCTAATATTGAAGATGCTCCCGCTAAATGTAGAGAAAATATTGCAAGGTCCATACCCATGCCTGGAGAACCTGCCGAGCTTGAAAGAGGAGGATATATGGTCCAACCAACTCCAACACCACCATCAACTACAGCTGATAATAACAGCAAAACAAAGCTTGGAGGTAAAAGCCAAAAAGATATGTTGTTCATTCTTGGGAAGGCCATATCTGGAGCACCAATCATAATAGGAACAAACCAATTACCAAAACCTCCGATTAAACCTGGCATAACAACAAAGAAAACCATTATCAAACCATGTGCAGTTGTGAAAACATTCCACATATGACCATCTTCCATGTACTGCACACCTGGGTTCATTAACTCCATTCTCATATAAATTGACATCGCTCCCCCAATGAAAGCAGCAACTATGGCAAAAATTATATACATAGTACCAATGTCTTTATGGTTGGTTGAATATAACCATCTTTTTACAAATCCTGACGGAGCACCATGATGATCGTGTGATGAACCTGTATTTGCGGTTTGAGACAATGAAGCCATTATTTTATCTCCTTAACTTCTTTTTTTTCTAATAATGCGATTTTATTATTTTCTTTTATTGGATTGTTTGCAAATTTAACTTTTGCTTCTTTTAGCCATTTTTCATATTCATTCATAGGAAGAGCTTGTATTACTATTGGCATATAAGCGTGGTTAACACCACATATTTGATTACACTGCCCGTAATACTTTTTCTTTCCAACGGGAACTTCTGTCCAAATTTCATTAATTCTTCCAGCAATTGAGTAAACTTGAAGAGCTAAAGACGGAACAAAAAATGAATGCATAACGTCGTTTCCAGTTACAAGAAATTTTATTCTTGTACCTTCAGGCACAACTAATGGATTATCTACATCCAACATTCTTTTTTCATTATCCTTTAAGTCACTTTCTGCAATTATATATGAATCAAAAGAAATTTCTTCATCTGGATATTCATAATTCCAATACCATTGAGCTCCAGACACCTTAACAACCATATCAACCGGCTTATCTGCTTCAGTTAAATAAAGAAGCTTAAATGAAGGAACAGCAATAACAACAAGTATCAAAACCGGAACCACAGTCCAAATAATCTCAATTAGTGTATTATGTGAAGTTTTCGATGGTTTTACGTTTGGTTTTTCTCTAAATTTTATGCATACATAAACTAATAAACCAAGCACAAAAACTGAAATCAAGGTAATTACAACAAGAAGAAAGTTGTGAAGGTCAGTTGCTTTAGTTGCAATTATTCCAGCAGGTTCTTGTAGATCCATTTGCCAAGGTTTTGGTTCTGATGCAACAGCTGTATTAAACAAAAAAAACATCATTGTTCCCAATGCTAAAAAAATATAATTTAAAATATTTTTCCAACTTTTTAGTACAGTATGGAAATTTATTTTCATTATTTATGCTCCTCAAGCTCTAATCTAATCACACCTAAAATAATAGATTAAAGTTAGATTAATTTGAAATGATTCTAAAATACGTTTTTATATGTATTACTTAAAACTTTTTTATGAAAAATGCTAGATCTAAAACCAAATAAATTAATTTTTTTAAATTAAGTTATTATTTAATTATCAAATTTATATTTTTTAGTGTTAATCTTGAAGAATAGTAATTATATTGCCATGTAATATAAGTAAAAAATTTAATTAATAGGCTCAAAAATGGAAAATAAATCACCATTAGAAATAACTGATAAATTGTTTTACGAGGATAATGATTTTGATCTAAATAAAGCTCAATCAATTGTATCAGACACTCTAAAAGATGCTGATGACGGAGAATTGTATCTAGAATCAACAAAATCAGAATCGTTTTCTTTTGACGACGGACGAATGAAAAATATTGCTTACGATAGCACTAAGGGGTTTGGTTTAAGGGCAATTGCAGGTGAAGCCAGAGGATTTGCTCATTCTGGCGAAATAACAGAGTCTTCTCTCAAAAGAGCCTCAGAAACAGTCAGGTCCGTATCAAAAAACTATTCAGGAATAATGGCTCCAGGTCCATTACATGGAACTAACAAACCACTTTACACTTCAATAAATCCAATTGAGGAAACTTCATTTAAAATAAAAACAAGTTTACTTCAAGAAATTGATACTTACGCAAGATCAATTGATAAGAAAGTTATTCAAGTTTCAGCATCTATTTCTGCCTCTTATCAAGCAATTCAAATATTAAGAGGTGATGGAAAGAGAACCTCTGACATTAGGCCTCTTATTAGACTTAACGTATCATTAGTTGTTGAAAAAAATGGAAGGAGAGAGACTGGAAATTCCGGATGTGGTGGAAGAGGAAGATATGAAGAATGGATTAATTCTGATAGATGGAAAGGTCAAGTTAAAGAAGCTTTGAGAATTGCTAATACCAACCTTGAATCTATCCCTACACCTGCGGGTGAAATGCCTGTTATTTTAGGTCCAGGCTGGCCAGGTGTTATGTTACACGAAGCTGTAGGTCATGGATTAGAAGGAGATTTTAATAGGAAAGGTACTTCAATATTCTCAGGGAAAATTGGAGAAAAAGTTACTGCTGACGGGGTTACAGTAATTGATGACGGAACAATTGAAAACAAAAGAGGATCAATAACAATTGATGACGAAGGTACAAAATCATCAAAGAACATTTTAATAGAAAATGGAATTTTAAGAAATTATATGCAAGACCGACAGAATGCAAGATTAATGAAAATGGAACCAACTGGAAATGGGAGAAGACAGTCTTATTCTCATTACCCTATGCCAAGAATGACAAACACTTACATGGATAATGGAACAATTGAACCAGAAGAGATTATAAGTACAGTTAAAAAAGGCATTTATGCTGTTAATTTTGCTGGTGGACAAGTTGATATTACAAATGGCAAATTTGTTTTTTCTGCTTCAGAAGCCTATCTAGTAGAAAATGGAAAAGTTAAGCAGCCTCTTAAAGGAGCAACCCTAATTGGTAATGGCCCAGATGCAATGTCGAAAATTTCTCTAATTGGAAATGATATGTCTTTAGATGATGGAATTGGTACATGTGGAAAAGAAGGTCAAGGTGTTCCTGTGGGCGTTGGACAACCTACGTTATTGATGGGGGGCATCACAGTAGGAGGCACTGATACAAACTAAAGTATCAGAAAGCGTTATCGATAAATACTTTGTCTATATTTTTCTTCCAGATGCCATTAAACTTTTCTAGAAGAATTTCAGATCCAGTCTTTTTGTTTCTAATGATATTGTATAGTGGATCTAAAAACTGTCTTTCATCAATGCCTCGTTCATCTAATTTATTACGTCTTTGAAGGCCTAAACTAGAAATTCTTATCATTTCTTCTGCTATATCGATAATTTTTTTGGATCCTAGTTTGCCATTTAAACCATATTTTGCAGCCGAAATTCTTCCTTCTTCTAGAAGCTGAGCATTCATAAATGGCTTTGCCAAATCATAGGCCTCTAATTGAGCCTCATTATCATACAATAATCCCACCCATAACGCTGGGAGAGCACAAATTATATTCCAAGGCCCACCGTCTGCACCTCTCATTTCTAAATATTGTTTAAGTCTAACTTCTGGGAATGCAACTGTTACATGGTCCTCCCAGTCTTTGAGAGAAGGAAATTGACCTTCAAAACCTTCTAATTTTCCATCCATAAAATCTAAAAAAGATCTTCCAGATACGTCAATATATTCGCCTTCCCTGTATACAAAATACATTGGCACCTTGAGGACATAATCTAACCATTCCTCATAGCCAAAAGATTCATTAAAAACAATTTCTGGCACACCTGTTCTATTAGGGTCAGTATCTGTCCAGACCATTGCTCTTGAAGATAAATATCCACTTTCTTTACCTTCAATAAATGGGGAATTAGCGAAAATAGCTGTTGCAATGGATTGTAATGCTAGGGATGTTTGAAACTTTTGGACCATGTCCTGTTCATTCAAATAATCAAGATTTACTTGAATAGTACATGTCCTTAACATCATATCTAATCCGAGTTGACCAACTTTAGGCATAAAATTTTTCATGATTTCATATCGACCCTTTGGCATCCAATTTTGCTTTGAACGAGACCATTTAGGATCATAACCTAGACCAATCATTGATAATCCAAGTTTGTTCATGGCTTTTTTCATGATTTTTAGGTGTCTTCCAGTCTCTCTACATGTTTGATGTAAGTTATCCAGAGGAGACCCTGATAATTCTAATTGTCCACCAGGTTCAAGGGAAATTGATGCGCCAGTTTCATCTTTTAAAGCAATTGTATTGTTTTTTTCTAAAATTTTTTCCCATTTATTTTCTTTTGCCAGATTATTTAATAGTTCACTTACACCTGATTTACCAAAATAACCAACTCTTTCTAAGTTATTTAAATGAAAAACAAATTTTTCATGTTCAGTACCTATTTTCCAATCTTCTCTTTTTTTTTCACCTTCTTTAAACCAATTCATGAGGTGTTCTTTTTTTAATCTTGGCATTTAGATCTCATATTTAGATAATGTATAAATTGAAAATATTAACACTTAATATGTTATAGTATTTCCAATCTATATTGAAATTAATTATAAGATTATTAACTATTTTGTATATCTCCATTTAAATAGTGCCAAAGAGAAAGAGCAGCAATTACTGCTGTATCAGATCTCAAAATTCTAGGTCCCAGATCAATTGATCTTATAAACTTCTTTTCTCTTAAATAATTTGTTTCATTTGTACTGAAACCACCTTCAGGACCCACTAGAATAGCACCAAAAGACTTTGTTGATAGATTTTGAAGATCTATTTTGACGACATCATTGTTTCTAATCGTTTCATCACAAAAAAATATAATTCGATCATTATCCCAATTAGGAATTAAATCTTTAAGTTTCTTTATAGCACATACTTCAGGGATCGTTATGCGTTCGCATTGTTCAGAAGATTCAATAGCTATATCTTGCATTCTTTTTAGATTTAAATTTTTTGTTATAGTGCGTTCTGTAATTACAGGGATAATTTTAGATACTCCCAATTCAGTTGCCTTTTGCACTATATATTCAGTTGGAGATTTTTTAACTGGCGCAAATAATAACCAGATATCATTTTCAATTTTGACATCTCTTATTTTTTTAATGATATCAATAATAATTGTATTTTTATTAATTTCAGAAATTTTAGCCAAAAACTCTCCATTAACACTATTGAAAACTAAAATTGAATCATCAATTTTTTTTCTCATTACATTTATTAAATAATGAACTTGCTTATTTTCTAATTTAACTGGACTTTTTAAAGATATTTTTCCTGGAAAATAAAGTCTGATTTTAGCTTTATAAGATAAGTCTAACATTATAGAAAACCGTATAATTTAAAATTAATTTCACTGCTCATTGATTAGAATATTGTATAATGATATTGCATTATTTATGAATATACCCAAACAAAATAATTCTGACATGTTAGATAGTGGTTGGTGGGACATACTACCTAAGCATTATATTAAATGGATAAGATTGGGAAGATTTGACAGACCAGTCGGTTTTTGGCTTCTGCTTCTACCTGGGTGGTGGGTACTTCCATTAACAAATTTAGATTTGATAAACTGTATAAAACTAATGTTTGTTTTCTTAATAGGTTCAATTGTAATGAGAGCTGCCGGATGTACTATTAATGATATGTGGGACAAAGATATTGATAAAAAAATTTCTAGAACAAAAACAAGACCGCTTGCCAGTGGTGAAATTTCAATTTTACACGCAACTTATTTTTTAATTACAATGTTATTAATTGGTTTAATTTGTCTATATCAATTAAATGTTTATACTTGGTTTGTAGCTATCTCAGCGATACCTCTAGTTATTCTATATCCCTTAGCTAAAAGATTTACAAAATGGCCACAAATTATCTTAGGATTGACCTTTAGTTGGGCTGTCCCAACAGCTTGGTCTGCTGCAAATGAAGAGTGGAATTTAGGAATATTCATTATGTATTTGGCAACTGTATTCTGGATCATTGGATATGACACAATTTATGGATGCCAGGATAAAAAGGAAGATGAAATTTTTGGTATTAAAAATTCCGCTGTATCAGCTAAAAACTTCTTATCTCTTTTTGTAGGATGTTCCTATAGTTTAATGTTTTTCTTATTAATTATTAGTGGATATTTATTAAATAATAATGTCTTTTGGTACATTGGTGTATCAATTTGTGGATTGCATCTTTCTTATCAAGTAATAAAAATAAAAAATATAGAACAGAATAGTCCTCTGCAAATATTTAAATCAAATGTTGTCCTTGGTCTATTGTTAACATTATCATCTTTAGGAAATTATATAAGTTAATAAACATAGATTCTAAATTTTATATTTTAGCCTAAACACACCGTCTACTAAAATCATATGTGGAAAAGTTAACGCTGCCAAACCAATAAAAGTTACTTTTATAATTGTATCAGTATATGAATATAAATTTAGTAAAATATAATATGCAGTTCCACCACTTAACCAACTTAATACAGAAAAAATAATCATTAGAAACAATAATTTTTTCTTTTCCATAAAGTTAAGTAAAGTTGGTATAATTCTTATAAAATGGTGAATACTGTGAACAAGACAAAAATATATCGCAAATGCTGGCAAAGGTGGGAAAAGTGATATCACTAAAGCCATTACAGTAAGTAATTTGATATAATTTTTAGAGAAAGTAATTTTTTTAAAATTAAATAATATCAAAATTAATGATAAAATCCACATTAAAAGAGCTACATAAAGAAATTGCCACAATAAATACAATTGATTACCAGATAAAATTGAAAAGAGATGATCAACTTCATCTTTGTTAAAAAAAATTATGCCCAATACTACCAGCCCCCCATGAGCATAACCACAGATATAATATAAATTATTATTTTTCCAATTTAAATCACCACAACCAAAATGAAAAATACTTACTGTTAAGAACAAAATGAGGGAAAAAACTGGTAAAAAATACCACAGAACTACAATTAATGTAGCGACTAATAAATATGTAATTATAAATCGTACCTGTAAATAAAAACTTTTCGTAAAACCTAATGTAACAGAGATAGCTCCATCAAGAGCTCCATGGGGAATACCCATAAAAATAATAAAAAATAATGAGATATAATCTAACCAATCTAAGGTAAATTGAACCATTTACGATACACAACATAAAAAAATGACTTGATAAATGGTATTTTAGGCATTGAAATAATTATTTTGCAAGTTGTTAATAGTGAAGCATTTCCAGACATAAATTTAGCCATTTCATCACCATTTAAAATTCTGGCTAAACTTGAAAAAATTTTGGAAGCTAAGATAGGATGCTCATTGATAACATTTATAAATATTTTATCTAAAAACAAATCGATAGCATTATGAATTTGAGTATTAATTTTTTTTCTATTTTTTATTTGGCTAATTATTTGAAATGCCTGTTTTTGAATAAAAGTAAAAGCGTATCCCGAAGAAGGTCTTACTGCCCCACCTCTTGTTCCAATATTAAAAATTTCTCTTGATACACAAGAAATATAATGCATGGGAATAATACCTTTTTCATGATCACTCTTTGTGAACTTGACCAAGTTAAAATATTTTTTAAGATATTTTGAAATTTCATCTGAATAAAATTCTTTGTTCTCAACTGTTTTTGAAAAAATTGTAGATTCAACCAATGCTTTACGTTTACTAAATGGCAGTAAGTAAATAAAATGCATACCTCTTGACTGGTCACATCTGAAATCCATTAATGTTACTATATCTTCATCAAATACATCTTTCTCAGAAGTAACTACAAATCCTTCAAAGTGCTGCAACAAAATATTAGTTGGAATTTTAGGTGGTCTGCTATCAAATACTAAATCACCTTTAATTTTCTTATTCTTAACAAATAATTGACCATCTTTTTGAAGTACATCATTTTCTAAAATGGTAAATTTTTGACTTTGAAGTTGTTTTTTACATATATCCAACCATTTTTTTCTTTTTATCACACAATAAGGATGTTTAACTGAAGTTAGAATATGTTTAGAGTCATTAGTATTGATTGACCATTTAGACCACACATGATTTGCTTTTTTATAAGCATCATCATTAATTTTTACTTTCCAAAATCCCCAAAAATGATCTTTATTAGTTTTATTTTTGTTACCTATAAATAAATTAAATTTGTAGTTAGGTAATTTGCGAATTAATCTAGCCAATGATAATGCTGCGCAACCACCTCCAATAATGTTAATTTCCTTTTTTATCATTCACTAAATTTTCTAAATAAATATGAAGTTCAGAGTTATGCTTTTTCTTATTTCTTAAATAAAAAATTTCTTTAAAAGTCTTGAATAGTGTGATTTTTATTTTCGAGAAGATTGATGTTATTTGCCTTCCATTTTGCCAATTGAAATTTTCATTTTCTAACTGTACCCCAATCTCTCTGTAAACTCCTGATGCTACAGAAATTGCAACCCTTGTATTAAAGGGCAAAAAAGTGAAACCTTTTTCTCCACTCAAATAATATTGTTCAGCTAGAATTAATAATTTTTTTATACCTTTTGAAATCATATGAATTTTTTTTAAGTCATTAGTTTTAGCAGCTAAAACTATTTCTTTAGGTGAAATATTCTGAATCCAGCTCCCAGGTAAATATCGTCTTCCCATTTTAGCGTCTTCTAAAACATCTCTTGCAATATTTGTAAACTGCATGGCTATTCCGAGATCTATAGCAAATGATTTAGCAAGATCATTATCACACTTTAAAGCATCACACATCATTATTCCAACAGTTCCAGCAACATGATAAGAATATCTAATTAACTCTTCTTCCTGCTTAAATAAAACACCCTTTTGATCTAAAATAAGTCCATCAATTAAATCTATTACTACTTTTTTAGAAGATGATTTTAAAAATTTAGGATACTTAATTGAATAAATATTTTCTAGTTCTGTAATTGTATTTTTTTTAATAATAGATTTAATATTAATGAGATACTTATGGGAATTAGCTTCTCCACTATCTGCTATGTCATCTAAAATTCTACAAAAACTATATAACTCAGCCGCCCTATTTATGCATTCTTTATTTAAGAACTTACCAGCCCAGTGAAAGCTTTTGCCATTTTTTTTTAATACTATTTTGTCATCATCAACATGGCAATCCATATTAAGCTCTTTTATTTTAATAAACTTTCGACAACTTTTGCAGATGATAATACACCTGGAATACCAGCGCCAGGATGAGCTCCAGCTGCAGCAAAGAATAAATTCTTAATATGAGGATCTTTATTATGATATCGAAACCATGCAGATTGTGAAAAATTTGGTGCTATTGAAAACCCTGCACCATGAGTAGAACGGTAATCATTTTTAAAATCAACGGGAGTCATGTAAAATTCATCACAAATATTATTTTTTAATTCTGGCAAAATTGTACTGCCTAATGCATCTACAATTCTATCCTTTAGCTTATCACCTTCAATTGCCCAATTAACATTACCTTGTAAATTTGGAACAGGACAAAGAACATAAAAACTATCACAGCCTTTTGGTGCAAAACTTTCATCAGTTGCAGTAGGTCTATGAATGTATAATGAGAAATCTTCACTTAAAATTTTGTTATCAAAAATATCAGTTAACAAACCTTTAAATCTTTTACTAAGCCATATCGAATGATGGGCAATATTTAAATATTGTTTTTTAGTCCCAAAGAACAAAACATACATCCCAAAGGAATAACTAGTTAATTTTTCTGGAAGGAATTTTTTTCTTCTTTTCCTTTTTGATTTCAAAATTTCATTATAGAAGGTTGGTGGGTCACCGTTGAAGATATAGTTATCAGCATAAAATGTGTTGCCATTCATGCATTCGATTTTTTCAATTTTGCCATTTGTTTCAAAAGCATTTTTTATATCTGTATTGTATATTATTTCAACCCCTGTCCGCTCTAATAATTTTGTTAATTCTTCAACCAGTTTTCCAGTGCCACCCATACTAAAATAAACTCCCCAATTTCTCTCTAGAAAATGTATAAGCGCATAAATAGAGGTAGTAGTAAACGGGTTTCCTCCTACCAATAATGGATGTATAGAAAAAGCTGCTCTCAAATGTGGATTTTTGATATATTTATTTACAAATTGAGAAACTGTTAAATAGCTTTTTAACTTTATTAGTGCAGGTACTTGTTTCATCATGTAGAAGAAGGAGCTAAAAGGTTTATCTGATAATTTAGTAAAACCTACATCAAAAATAGCTTTAGAAGCTTCTAATAATTGATCATAATTATTTGCATCTTTTTTTGAAAATTTTTTCATTTCTTTTTTAGTTTTTTGTATACTTTCAGAATAATCGAAAGTTTGATTGTCATGAAAATGAAACCTGTACCAAGGTTCTAAAGGCTTGAACTCAATATATTCTTCTCTTTTTTCATTAAATAATTCAAAAAGCTCATCAAACAAAAAAGGAGCTGTTATTACAGTTGGACCAGCATCATGTTTGAAACCATTTTTTCTAAAAACTTGAGCTCTACCACCTAAAGAACCTAATCTTTCAATTAAAGTAACTTGATGACCGAGCGATTTTAATCTAAGGGCAACTGCTATACCACCAAAACCACCACCAATTACAACGCTTCTGATATCAATATTATTTAGTTTTTTATTTAATAAATTCATAAAAATTCTTAACCATATTAAAAAAAAAGCCTGTAGATTTACCTACAGGCTTTTATTTTTATTTTTTTAATGCTTATGCATCGGACTCAGTGGTTGCCGCAGCCCATATAGCTAAACAGAAAGCAATTTTATTAATAACATCAGCTATGTTATAGATAAAATTTAAGCTGTTTGCATCAGCACCACCAGCCATATAGCCCATGAAATAACCAATTGGGTAAATGGCCCAACCAATAGTCACAATCCATTTCATTGTATTAAAAGCTGATTGAACGGATTCAGGTGCGCTATCTGCACTAACTTTGCTAGCTTCACCAGCAAAAATTTCATAAAGAATGAATATCCATCCAGCCATTCCAATAACAAAACCAATAGTTGCATTTATAAAACCAGCTTCACCTAAGTATCCACCAATTAACATAACTAGAGATCCAAGAAATAATCTCCAGAAAACTCCACCAGCAACTGCAGTACATGCTGCAAGGATTAAATAAAATTCAATCATTTGTAGTGGAACTGTAATAATCCAGTCTACATATCTAAATACTGTAGGAGATGCACCTGTGGAAACCCACACATCTCTCATGTAGAAATAGTGAACTGCTGCAACTAAGGTAACAAGAGCACCAACAACTAGAGATGTTCTCCACTTGCCTTTTACTCTCAATGATTCCATTAAGAAGAAAACAGTTGCTGCAACCATGGCAATAGATATTATCCAAAAACTTATACCAACAGCATCACTTGGGTCTAGATTACCACCGTGTGACCCTGCAAATGAAAGTGTTGGAAGTAGGGCTAAAAAACTAGCCGGTATTAAATATTTTAAAAAAGACATTTATAAACTCCCCTTATACTTGTCATGTTTAATTTCTAGCAACTGCTAGATTTAATGCAAAATAGCACATTTAGCCAAAACAATAAAA